>DWZY01000042.1 GCA_019117325.1 Candidatus Brevibacterium intestinigallinarum | reverse complement strand
CACGATGACCATTGCGGTGTCACCCACATCCAGGCGCTCGAAGAAGCCTTTGCGAGACCGCAGCTGCACCAGCCCTGGCCCGTAGACGGAGATGATCTCGCCCCACTCCCGCAGCACGTCGTCGAACAGCTCCGGACCGGTGATGTCGGAGTCGTGCGAATAGTCGCGGATCTGCGCGTCCACTTCGATCATGTACCGACCCAGAAGGGCCTCCGCCGACGGGTAGTAGCGATAGACAGTGGGAACTGAGAGGCCCGCGCGTTCAGCCACGGCAGGGATGGTGAGTGCAGTCGCATCCACTCGGATGATCTCTCCCGCCGCACGCAGGATCGCCCGGTTATTGCGCACGACATCTTTGCGCCTCTTCGCCACAGCACCCCCCTTCGCCGTCCTCAGCAGGGTATAGCGGAACCCCTTCACCCTCACGCGCTCCACTGTGAACCATAACTTGTATCGCAGTTTTCCATGCAGCGATCCGCCGCTGGCCCAGCCCTAAAGCGATCACCATTGCGCCGCTCGCGCCCGCGAACTCGCTCGCAAACAGGCGCTTCTCACATCTGAGGCTCGAGGCACGCGCCAAGCGGTGGCGTAAAACTGCAAATCCATTTGTGTTTTAGGCCACGCCCGCATTAGCATGCGGAGCAGGGGACGTGACCGTCATCACCAGCAGCAGAGGTGCGGGATGAAGACGGACCACGATCCCGAACGGAATCTCAGCACAGAGACGAACCCCGGGCGCGCATCGGCCGCCCTGCACGACACCCACGGAGCATCAATGGCGAAGGCAATCGACCTGGTAGCAGACGTAGGCGAGTCCTTCGGCGCCTACGAGATCGGGGACGACGACGCTCTCCTCGGCATCCTCACGTCCGCGAACGTAGCCTGCGGCTTCCATGCCGGGGATCCACAGGTCATGCAGCGCACGATCACTGCCTGTCTGTCACACGGCGTGTCGATCGGTGCGCATCCCGGATTTGCAGACCTCCGCGGATTCGGCCGTCGTCCGATCGCGATGAGCACAGCAGAAGTCCGCACGGACACTCTCTACCAGTTGGGGGCGCTCCAGGCACTGACTCAAGCGCAGGGATCGTCCATCTCGCACGTGACACCGCACGGAAGCCTCGGGAACCTGTCCGTTTCCGATCCCGCCTACGCCCGGGGAGTGCTGGAGGCCGTCCAGCAGTTCGATCCATCGCTGCCGGTCGTGACCCAGGAGGGTGAGCTTGCGAGGCTCGCTCGGCAGGAGGGTGTGCCGGTCGCCATCACCGCCATGGCCGACCGGGCCTACAACGCGGACGGCTCACTCGTGTCCCGCTCCGAACCGGGTGCTGTCATCAACGACGAGGAGCACATCGTGGACCGAGTGCTCCGCATGGTCAGCACCGGAACCGTCGAAGCCGCTGACGGGAGCATCGTGGAGCTGGATGTCGCAACGGTACTCCTGCACGGAGACAACCCGAGCGCGCTGGCTCTCGCCCGCCGCGTACGCGCAGCACTGGTTGAGGACGGAATCAGACTCGCACCTCTGTCGACAGTGCTCGGACTCTCCCAACTCGACGAGTTGGCGACACCATGACGCCGACCGTGACTTGTCCCCTCCAAGTGCAGCGCTATGGCGATTCTGCCCTGCTGGTGAGCGGCGCGGACGACGAACAGCTGAGCAAGGAGACTCGATGGGCCGCCGTGCATGCCGTCGCCAGACGACTGCGTGCCGCCGGGATCAGAGGCATCGAGGGCATCGTTGCGACGTTCGAGACCCTCACCGTCGAGTTCGACCCGCTGGAGCTGGATGCCTTCGACCTCGGTGAGCTGATACGCGGATGGTCACCGATTCCCATTGACCCCACCGGGACCGGCAGAGTCGTAGAGATTCCCATGGTGTACGGCGGCGAATACGGTCCCGACCTAGCATCCGTCGCGTCGCACCTGGGTCTCCGCGAGCACGAGGTGATCGAACGTCACTCCGCGCACCTCTGGCGGGTCGCGTTCACCGGTGCGCCCGCCGGTACTCCGCTGCACGAGGGTGCCGCGTTCGACGCACCTATCCCCCGGATGCCGGAGCCGCGAGTCCGCATCGCGCCGGGGACCATTGCACTGTCCGGCCACCAGGGCACCATCTACACCATTCCGGCTCCGGGCGGCTGGCGCTTGATCGGACGCACGCCGTTGCAGATCATCAACCCTTCTGGAGATCCATTCGTCGCGATCGAACCGGGCGATTCACTGCGGTTCCGGCCCATCAGCGAGCACGAGTTCGCTCAGGCTGCACCGGCCTTCATCGGGGAGCTGCTGTGAAATACGGTGCCGACAACGCCTCTCTGACCGGCGACGCAGCATTCCACGGCTCTGGATCGCCCGCTGTTCGTGCGCGCACGACGAGTCGCGCCCGAGAACGCCAGATCCGCATCATCAATGCGGGGCTCTCCGTGGTGACCGACCTCGGACGCTTCGGCTCCACGCACCTGGGCATCCAGGTGAACGGTGCAGCAGACCAGCACTCCGCACGGACGGCCAATATCTTGGTCGGAAACCGCGAGGACGCTCCGCTCTTCGAGATCACTGCGGTCTTCCCCTTCTCCTTCCGCGTCGAGGACCACATGCTCGTCGCCGTCACCGGAGCTGCGACCTCCATGACTGTCGACGGAGTCCCACTGCCCGTACGCACCCCCTTCGTCGCGTGGCCGGGATCGGTGGTCCAGATCGCTGCTGTCCGCCGTGGGCTGCGCTCATACGCAGCGATCCACGGTCTGATCGAGGGCGACTCGTTCCATGGGTCGGTCGCATTCGACCCACTGATAGGCCGTGGGCGCAGGCTCCACGATGACGACGAGGTTGCAGTGATCGGTCCGCAGGTGCATGCTCCTCCGCACGGCAGCCCGTCCTTCGCGATCACTGCTGAAAGCACGTCCTATCCGCAGCACTGGAGACTCGGAATGCTGTCCGGGCCCGAGGCCGAGGAGTTCCCAGGCATCTTCGACGCCACCCAGGGTCTGAAGAGCCTGGGTGACCTCCAGGTCGGTACTCAGAGCGACCACATCGGTGTGAGGCTCGAAGGACATTCCCTGGTGCGCACCATCGGAGACGAGATCCTGTCCCGTGGAGTGCCCGTGGGCGCCGTCGAAATACCGCCAACGGGCGGAATGATCATGCTGCTGCGTGGGCGTCCTCTCACCGCTGGCTACCCGGTACCCGCAGTCGTCGCGCGCGGCTGGCATCACCTGCTGGGGCAGATCCGCCCCGGCGACCGGGTCACCCTTGTTCCCACCACGCCAGCACAGTCGCTGGCGACTGTGTACCGCCAGAGGGAGGCTCTCAACCTCCTACGCGCGCGTTGCCGGACGGCGTTCACTGCCTCGGGAACCCTTCCCCGCGAGACTGCCACTCCCTAGCGCGTCTTCAACTCCCCGCCTACGGCGGCCGCATCACTCCGATCCGGCCGTCATTCAGACCTCCGCACATTCAGGAGAAACCATGTCCACAGCACCCGCTCCAGTCCGCGAAGACCTGTCCCCCAGGCAGCTCAGGCGCGCCGTGTTCGGCGGTTCTGCCGGCGTCTTCGTCGAATTCTTCGACTACGGCATCTACGGATTCCTCGCGAGCACCCTCGCGCTCGTCTTCTTCCCACCGGAGGCCACCACTGCCGGCCTCATCATGACATGGGGGATCTTCGCGCTCACATTCCTCGTCCGGCCTCTGGGCGGTCTCTTCATCGGCGCCCTCGCAGACCGTGTGGGCCGACGCACCGCACTCGTCCTCTCCCTCACACTCATGACTGCGGCCACGGTCGCGATCGGCCTTTTGCCCACATTCGCCGCAGTGGGTGTCCTGGCACCGATCCTGCTGCTGGTCTGCCGTCTAGTGCAGGGCTTCTCCGCCGGCGGTGAAGTCGCCAGCGCTTACTCATTCGTCGCAGAGAACGCCCCTGATCACAAGAGAGGCTTCTACACCTCGCTTCCGCAGTTCGGCTCCTACTCTGCGATGCTCTGCGGCACCTCCCTGGGCGTGGCACTCGCCACGTTCCTCCCGGAGGGAGCCCTGGAAGGGTGGGCGTGGCGCGTACCGTTCCTCATCGCCGGACCGCTGGGCCTCCTGGGCTTCTGGATCCGTCGCACGCTCCAGGACACGGTGGTGTTCCGTGAAGCTCAGGACCAGGGAGAGACGACGTCGAGCCCGATCCGAGCGAGCTTCGAGGATGGGCAGACGCTTCGTCGGATCGCATTCGCTGTTGGTCTCGCACTGCTCAACAGTTCGGGGTACTACGTCCTCTTCAACTACATGCCCTCGTACCTCAGCAGCGAACTCCGCTTCAGCACTGGCGAAGGTCTCAGCGTCACCGCGCTCGCCGTGCTGGTCATGCTCGTAGGGATCCCCTGCATGGGTGCGCTCTCCGATCGGTTAGGTCGACGGGCCGTTCTGATCGGCTCGGCGATCGCATCGGCCGTGTTCGCCGTCCCCAGCTATTGGCTCATGGCCCAGGGCAGCTTCTGGCTCGCCGTCATCGGGGCGCTCATCATGGCTGCCTCATTCTGCGGACATGCGGCAGTCATCAATGTGGCCTTGGCCGAATTGTTCCCCACACGGGTGCGTGGTACCGCCTACTCCTTGGGCTACAACATCTCCACTGCGATCTTCGGCGGCGCCGGCCCGCTTGTGATGACCAGCCTCATCGCTGCTACATCACTCACTTCCATCCCCGCCTACTACGTGGTCCTCACTGCCGTCGGCACCGGCATAGCAGCGCTGTGCATGGCTGAGCGCGCCGGCAAGCCGCTGGAGTGAGACACGCCGCGAGCGCTGCGGCAGGTTCGCATGCGCTCGGGTGCTCACCGGAGCGTCCCTCCCCTTCACTGAAGAAAGCAGATACCTCGACCATGAGCACATCCGCAACGACGGATCAGATGACTGTGCTGGCCGTTTCCAGCGCACCTGAGCGGATCTCGGCCGCTTCTCGACGCCCCGCTAATCTTGGCCACACGCCTGCAGGGGCTGTCTCACTCGCCATGGGTGAGCCCGACGCATCTACCGCACCAAAGATCGTGGCAGCAGCCACCTCAGCCCTGGAATCCGGGCGGACGCACTACGCACCGGCCAGTGGCCTGGCCGAGCTGAGAGACGCGATCGCGACCCGCACCACTGAGCAGACAGGACGATCGACGGCAGCCTCCGAGGTCACCCTCACTCACGGTGCCAGCGCGGCGCTTGCCGCGCTGGTCATCGCGCTTGTGCGCCCCGGTGACCGCGTGGTCGTACCGGAGCCCACATACTCCCTCTACGCCGACCATCTGGCAATGGCGGATGCCGATGTCGTGTGGGTGCCCAGCGCCGCGGACGGGTCCACCGACCTGACGAGACTGGCGAATGCAGTGCCCGGAGCCCGCATGGTGATCCTGTGCAACCCGTCGAACCCCACTGGACTCGTCATGGACGCACACGCGATGAGGGAGGTCGAAAGGATCATCGCGGCACACCCGGAGACACTGCTGGTCTGTGATGAGGCATACAGCGAGATCGTGTTCGATGGGCTGCAGTTCGTCTCCGCGCTGTCTCTCACATCGATCCGAGAGCAGACCATCCAGGTCGGGACCTTCTCCAAGACCTTCGCGATGACCGGCTGGAGACTGGGCTACGTGATCGCGCCGGCGGGACTCGCCAAGAAGATCGATCTGATCCACCGCACCGTCAACGGAGCACTGTGCACGTTCGTCCAGGATGCTGCTCTGCAGGCGCTCGCCACACCTCAGGCGGAGCTGGACGCCATGCGAGTCGAGTATCAGAGCCGCCGCGACCTGGTGATCGCAGCACTCAGCGGGCTCGACCGGGTCACTGTGAGCTCACCGCAAGGTGCCTTCTACGCGTTCCCGCGGATCGACAGTTCACTCAGCTCTGCGGATCTGGTCGAGGAGTTCGCCAGGGGCGGTGTTCTCGTCCGGGCCGGATCGGAATACG
Source organism: Candidatus Brevibacterium intestinigallinarum (assembly GCA_019117325.1). GTDB lineage: Bacteria > Actinomycetota > Actinomycetes > Actinomycetales > Brevibacteriaceae > Brevibacterium > Brevibacterium intestinigallinarum. The sequence goes on along the minus strand of DWZY01000042.1, from coordinate 3,215 downwards.
GCACTTCCGGCGAGGGACATGTCCGAATCTCGTTCGCAGCGGACGGGGAAACTCTGCGCACGGGCCTGGCGAGGTTTGAACGAGTCGTGGCGGCGCTCCCCCGCTGATGCGACGCACCGGACGCACACAAGAAACCTGCCGCCGCGTGGCGACGGCTGCTGACAGCTGAAGAGGAGAAAGATGACATTCGGAGATGCACAGATCGCACGCCTGGCAGAACTGGGCGCGGCTACGGTCTACGAGGCGCACGGGCAGAGGTATGCGATCGACCCCGCGATCAAGCCTCTGGACCCTGGCACTAGGCTGGCCGGCCGGGCAGTCACGGTCCGACTCGATCCCGCCGACAACTGGTTCATCCACATCGGGCTGCTCCATGCTGGGCCCGGAGACATCCTTGTCGTCGATGTCGGCGGATACACGGATGCTGGCCCGTGGGGCGACGTGCTCACGCTCGCCGCGCAGCAGCGGGGCGTCGCGGGCCTCGTCATTGATGGGGCAGTGCGTGACAGCCGCGACATTGTCGCCGCAGGGTTCCCTGCGTTCTCGCGCGGCGTCTGCATCAGGCGGACGACCAAGCGACAGCCAGGCGAGATCAACGTCCCCGTGACGATCGGCGGCGTGCCGGTCCACCCAGGTGACATTCTGGTGGGCGACGCCGACGGCCTGGTGCGCGTGCCACACGACGAGGGGCCGGCCGCGCTCGCTGCTGCAGAAGCCCGCGAGACCAAGGAAGAGGACCAGCGCGCACGGTTGGAGGAGGGGGCATGGACCGTCGACCTGCTGGGCCTGCCGTGGCCAGAGTCTGTGCCCCAGCTCCCGCGGGACGGCTGAGCCCGGGAGCAACACCTGACACCAGCCATCACACTGGGCCGACGAACCGCTCCCGCGCCCGGCGTCACCACGCTGCCGTCACTGCGCGGCGGCGAGCTCCTCGAGCTTCTGGGCGACCTGCGCGCGGGACGGGTTCGTCTGCGTCGTGCCGTCTGCGAAGAGCAGTGTGGGGACCGTCTGGTTCCCGCCGTTCGCCTCCTCGACGACGGCCGCACCGTTCTCGATCTCCTCGATGTTCACCTCGGAGTAGGCGATCCCGGCCTGGTCCAGCTGCGGCTTGAGGCGCTTGCAGTAACCGCACCACGAGGTCGTGAACATCGTGACCTCGCCGGTGCTGGGCAGGAACTGATCAACGGCCATGGATACCCCTCCTGGGTGGACGATCGGACGGGCCGCGCTGCGGCTCTCACCCGCCCAACAGCACGAAGGGCACACGTGTTCCCGTCCCAGTCAGAGTCCCGCGCTGGTCAGAGTCCAGCCCCGGTCAGACACTCCAGTCCTGGAAGCGCGCGGCGGTCGCCCAGAAGTGCAGCTCGTAGAGCATCGCCTGCCCGAACGCATCGGTCATCCGCGCGCGCACGGCCTCGGTCGTCCCCTCCGCACAGCGCTCGAAGAGCGCGACCGCTTCATCGACGGACGCATCGAACTCTGCGGAGTCGTACGCCTGCACCCACGGTGCGTACGGGTTGTCCGTCAGGTCGCCCGCCCGCGCGACCAGCTTCTTCCCCATGTGCGCGTAGACCCAGAAGCACGGCAGGACGGCGGTGACGCCCACCTCGTAGGGCTCCGTCGCCACGATGGCGATCAGGTAGGACACGTAGCCCAGCGTCGTGGGCGACGGCTGTGCCTGGCCGTTCGGCGCCAGCTCTGCGGTCGCCGGTGCCAGCCGCTCGTCCGCCAGCAGGTGCGCGTGCATGCCCTGTTCCACAGCCACCGCGTCGGCCGCACTGCGATTCCAGAACCGCCCTTGCTCCGGATCCGGCGCCTTCGCCGCCAGCAGCGACATCGCCTTCGCGTACCCCTCGAGGTACAGCCCGTCCTGGAGGATGTACTGGACGAAGGCCCGCGGGTCCAGATCGCCCGAGGCCAGCTGATCCAGGAACTCGAGGCCCTCGATCTCCCGGATCGTCGCGGCCGCGGATTCCCACACCGCACGGCTGTGCGGCCCCTGGTCGTACGTGCGCGTCATCGTGCGTCTCCTGTCAGATCGACGAGGTGGTCGACCGGTCCGTGCGAGCCGTCCGGGGTGCGCGACAGCTGCCAGTCCGCCCCCGAGGCGATCGCCCGGGCGAGGTAGTCGAGGGACGGGGCCACGACCTCGGCGAGCGCATCCGGACCGTCCAGGTGACGGCCTGCACGCAGGGCAGTCGCGGCCTCCGCGGTGATGGCGGCCGACAGCGTGCACCCGGTCCCGTGCGTGTGCGGGGTCGCGATGCGGGGGTGGCGGAACTCGCGCAGCTCGACGCCCCCGGCCGTGTCCACGGCGAGGACGTCGACAAGAACGTCGCCGAGGCCGTGCCCGCCCTTGAGGAGGACGGCGCGGCTGCCGCGCCGCACCAGTTCGACCGCCTGCGCCCGCTGCTCGTCCAGGTCGCGGGCCGCGGGCACGTCGTCGCCCAGGAGCAGGGCAGCCTCGGGCAGGTTGGGGGTGATGAGGTCCGCGACCGGGGCCAGCAGATCGCGGACCGCGCCCACCGCGTCCTGCTCGAGGAGGCGGTGGCCGGAGGTCGCGACCATGACCGGGTCGACCGTGAAGAAGCCCAGGTCGCCGCGACCGGCGCGGTCGACGGCCAGCTCGACGAGCGCGCGCGTGCCCAGCATGCCGGTCTTCGTCGCGTCGACGGTGATGTCATCGAGGACCGCGTCGTACTGGTCGGACACGAAGTCCGTGTCGATGGGATAGACACGGCTGACGCCGTGGGTGTTCTGCGCGACGAGCGCGGTGATGACGGTCGCCCCGTAGGCGCCGCGGGCGGTGAACGCCTTGAGGTCCGCGTGGATGCCCGCACCGCCGGAGGGGTCCGTGCCGGCGATCGACAGTGCGACCGGTGGACGGTGGACGGTGGGCACGTGCTGGCGGGCAGGTGCGTGCTGCCCGGCGGACGGCTGCTGTGCGGCGGTCATGCGGCGCGGTACGCGGAGTAGATCGCTGCCGCCGCGGCACGGGGGTCCGGGCTGGTGCAGATCGCGGAGACGACGCAGAGACCCAGGACGGGCGCCTCGCGCAGGGCGGGGGCGCGGTCCGCGGTGATCCCGCCGATCGCGACCGAGGGCAGACCCATCTGCGCCGCGATCTCTGCGAGCGAGGCGAGTCGCTGCGGTCCGATCCCGGCGGGCGCACCGGCCTTCGTGAGCGTGTCGTGGACGGGGCCCACGCCCACGAG
>DWZY01000390.1 GCA_019117325.1 Candidatus Brevibacterium intestinigallinarum | reverse complement strand
GGATCTGGTCGAGGTACTCCTCGCGCGTCACGCGCGCGACGACACCCGCCTGGGCTGCGCGTGCCGCGGCTCGGTCCCGGTCATCCGGGCTGGAATCCGCGGGCACTCCCTCATGCCCGGGCACCGGCGCGTGCTCCGCGACGCTGACGTCCCCTGGCGGGTTGCTCTGAGCCCGGGTCGCGTCCGGCTGGACTGTTCGGGTGCCGGCGTCCGTCACCGCCGTCGAGGCCGCCTCCAGCCACGCAGTCGCCCCGCCCGGATCCTCGGGCCAGTCGAGAGCGAGCAGATGCGCGATCCCCTCCTGCGCATCGACGAGCACCGCGCGGTCGAGGAAGACGAGCGTCGCATCCGGCGGGGTGTCGGAGGACGCTGGCTCCGAGGCCTCGCTGCCGTGGCCTGATGCGGGCCGCGGCCCAGGGCCGCCGCATTCGGCTGCCAGTTCGTATCCCAGGTTCCCCACCCAACCCAGACCGAAACCGCTGGGCAGGCCGTCGAGATCAGCCGGGTCGACACGGAATCGGCGCAGCTCCGCCTCGAGCCAATCGAAGAGTCCCGAACGAACGACGGTCGTCCTCGACGTCCCCGCAGGGACGTTTTCGGCATTCGTGTGCGTCCCCGCGGGGACGTCCGTGATCGTGACGGTGCCCGCCGCGACATGGGCCTCGGCGATCCGACCGTGCGGACCGGTGGGTGCACCCACGATTGAGACGCGACCGCGCGGGTCACCGGGCAGGTTCCCGTCGAGCAGGACCGCGCACGGGTCCTCACCGTGCAGCGCGTCGAACAGGCTTGCGGCGTCCCCCGCATAGGGCACGGATGTCCGGACAATCGGGATCGGACGGGTGGGTTCGTCCTGCGTCGAAGCCGGGGCACCGGTCGCGGCCTGATCACTGGTCGCGATCTGGTCACCGGCCGCGGCCTCGGCGCCCTTCGCTGCGTGCCAGTCCCGAGTGAGCTGTGCGAAGTTCTCCAGGAGCGTCTCGCCGTGCTCCGTGAGGATCGACTCCGGGTGGAACTGGACGCCCCACAGCGGCAGGGTGCTGTGCTCGATGCCCTGGACGACGCCGTCCTCGGACCGGGCAGTGATGCGCAGGGGCTCTACGACCTCGGTCGCGGCCAGCGAGTGGTAGCGGACGGTACTGAACGGTGCAGGAATACCTGCGAACAGACCGGTCCCGTCGTGCTGGATGGCGGAGACCCGCCCGTGCCGCGGCTCCGGCGCCCGGCCCACGTGCGCGCCGTGCAGGTGCGCGATGAGCTGGTGGCCCAGGCAGATCCCCAGGACGGGGACGCGGGCGGCGGCCACGGCCTCGGCGCAGATGCCCACGTCCTCCGACCGCAGTGGAGTGCCGGGACCCGGCGACAGGACCACGCTGTCGACCGTCTCCAGCACCAGCGGATCCCAGCCGTCCCAGTCGTTGGGGACCAGCAGCGGCTCGCGGCCATTCACCCGTGCCAGCAGGTGGAAGAGGTTGAGGGTGAACGAGTCGTGATTATCGATGAGGAGCGTGCGAAGCGGCGGCCGGGTCCCCTCATGCATGAGGCGATTGTGCCCGCCCCAGCGGGCTGGCGCCACCCGCCTGCACACCGCCACGCACCACTGGGTCGCGCCTGAGTGCCCGCCTACACTGGTGGGGTGCCATCCCCGACCATCCTCACCGCAGCCCAGGCCGCCCGCCGGGCGGAGGCCCACGCTGCCGCCGTGGCCCAGCGGACGCAGGCGCATCTGGACCGCCGGTCCCGCGGCGAGGCCCATCCGGTCGAGGACTTCCTCTACACGTACTACCCGTTCACGCCGGGCCAGCTCTCCACCTGGCATCCCGGCGCGGGCGTAGCAGTGGAGGCGGATGCGACCGGGTCTGAAGCAGCAGAGTCCTACGTCCGCACCTTGGCTCAGCGCAAGTGGTACCGCACCCGTGATGGCCTCACCGAGATCGACCTGGACCGCTGGCACGAGGCACGCGGCAGCGGCGCACTCTTCATCCGCGACCTCCTGGAACGAACTCTGTCCCGCGAGGGGACGTTCGGCTGCTTCGGCCTGCACGAGTGGGCGATGGTCTATCGGCAGGACCCGGACGAGGTCCGCCACGACCAGGTGCCGCTGCGCCTCTCACACGCGCAGACCGACCGGGTCGTGGAGAACCACCGCGTCCGCTGCTCGCACTTCGACGCGTTCCGCTTCTTCACCCCGGAGGCGCGCCCGCTCAACGAGCAGCAACCCACCCGCGAGTCGATGCGGGAGCTGGAGCAGCCCGGCTGCCTGCACGGAGGCATGGACCTCTACAAGTGGGCGATGAAGCTCAGCCCGGTCGTCCCGTCCGAGGTGGTCCTCGAGGCGTTCGACCTGGCCCGCGACATCCGGACCCTCGACATGGAGGCGAGCCCCTACGACGTGCGCGACTGGGGCTACGGCGTCGTCGCGATCGAGACCCCGGAGGGCAAGGCGGAGTATGTCCGCCGTCAGCGCGCGTTCGCTGCCCGTGGCAACGAGATCCGCCGCCGTCTCGTCACGGCGATCGACGCGGCCGGGATTCCAGCTGCTGCCGGATCAGGTCGCTGAGTCGTTCTGTCGCCGGTGACACCGGCAGCGGGCTGCGCACGAGAGCGATGTCCCGCCGGTAGTGCATGTCGCGACCGTCGTGCGCCGTGCCTGTCAGCGGCACCTCGACCACGCTCGCGTCGGGCTCGTGGCGCGACGGCAGGAGCGCGATGCCCAGGCCGCGTCCCACCAGCTCGCGGATCGTCGCGAACTCCGTGATCTCCAGCGGGATCGACGGGACGAACCCGCTCTCGCGGCACCAGTGCTCGGTCCGCTGGCGGAGGTGGAAACTGGGAGGGTTCGCGATGAAGGTCTCCTCACGCAGTTCATCCAGCCGGAGCTGCGCTCGACCGGCGAGCAGGTGATCACGCGGAAGGGCTGCGACGATCAGCTGCGTACCGAGGACGATGTGCGGCAGGTCGTCTGGCGGCGGGATCGTGAGTGCCAGGTCGAGATCGCCTGACCGCAGCGCGGCCGTCAGCGCGGACCCGTGCGCCTGTGTCAGGTGCAACCGGATGCCGGGATGCCGACGACGGAACTCCGCGAGCAGATCCGGCACCTGCCCCGCTCCCATCGTCAGGGGGAACCCGAATCGCACGGTGCCGTGGTCGGCATCCATCGTTCCTGTCGCCTCGCCCACCGCCAGTTCCAGCTCGTGCAGCGGGCCCTGCAGGCGGGCGATCAGTGCGCGCGCTGCCGGCGTGAGTGTGACGGTCCGCCCCGTCCGCACGAGGAGCCGCACGCCCAGGTCGTTCTCCAGCGCGTGGATCCGGCGACTCATCGACGACTGCGGAACGCTGAGCGCCGCGGCCGCCTCCGTCATGTGCCCGTCCTGTGCACCCAGCTCGACGAGCGCACGCAGCTGCGGTGCGAACAGGGGCATCCATTGATCCATATACGAATTCTACTGACCACATCGTTCATTGGACGGATCGAACCTGTCGGCACCAGTCTGGAATCACCCACCAGCGCTGGGCGCATCTCGCAGTCGAGCCTGGACTGATCCACCCATCGAGCAGAGGCAGATCCATGAACTCCCGCGCACACACTCGGACCTCATCGACACACGACGCGGACGTCGTGCTGATCGGCGGCGGCATCATGTCCGCGACCCTGGGATCGATGCTGGCCGTCCTCCAGCCCTCCTGCCGCATCGTCATGCTCGAGCGGGCAGAGGATCTCGCGACGGAGAGCTCCGCCCCGTGGAACAACGCCGGCACCGGGCATTCCGGCTACTGCGAACTCAATTACATGCCGGACCCGGATGACGGGGCCAAGGCGATCAGCATCGCGCAGCAGTTCCAGACCACGCGCGAGTGGTGGGCGCACCTGGCGGAGCAGGGGCTCATCGATCCGCACGCCTTCCTCCACACGACCCCGCACATGGATGTGGTGTTCGGTGCTCGCGATGTCGAGATGCTCCGCCGCCGGCACGCGACGCTCGTGCGCGATCCGCACTTCGCCGATCTCGAGTTCACCGAGGACCGGAAGACGATCGCGTCGTGGGCGCCCCTCGTCATGGCGGGCCGAACCGATGACGAGCCGATCGCAGCGACCCGTCACCCGCACGGGACGGACGTCGACTTTGGCGCTCTCACCCGCCAGCTCGCCTCTGTCATCAGCAACCGCGGTGGGGATATTCGGTTGGGTCACGAGGTGCGGACCCTGCGCAGCGACGGTACTGGCGGGTGGGTCGTGGAGGGGCGGGGACCCCGTGGAGACCGCTTCGCGATCAGCGCCGGGCACGTCTTCGTGGGCGCCGGCGGAATGGCTCTGCGCCTCCTCCAGCGCGCACACCTGCCGGAGGTTCGCGGATACGCGGTCCTGCCGGTGGGCGCCGCGTTCTACCGCTGCTCCTCACCAGAGGTGGTGCAGCAGCATGCGGCCAAGGTCTACGGGCAGACGCCCATCGGCGCACCGCCCATGTCTGTGCCGCACCTGGACCGGCGCGAGGTCGACGGGCAGAGCCACCTGCTCTTCGGCCCCTATGCGACGTTCAGCACCCGGCTCCTCAAGCACGGCAGGCTCACGGACTTCTTCACCACGCTCCGCTGGCACAACGTCCACGTCATCGCCGCGGCCGGGCTGCAGAACCTCCCCCTGGTGCGCTACCTCATCACGCAGCTGGCAGCACGGCCTCGCACGAAGTTCGCGCAGGTCCAGCGGTTCTTCCCCCGGGCGAGGTTCGACGACTGGGAGCTCATCCCCGCCGGTCAGCGGGCCCAACTCGTGACTCCCGATCGCCGCAGGATCGGCGTTCTGCAGCAGGGCACGGAGCTCGTCACCAGCGGTGATCGCTCGATCTCCGGTCTCCTGGGCGCGTCTCCCGGCGCCTCGACGGCGGTCCCCATCATGATCGACCTGCTGCGCCGCTGCTTCCCCGACGCGTGGTCCGAGGACTGGGCGCATGCACTGACCCGGGCGATCCCCAGTCTGGCCACGCGGGACGAGTCCGAGGCCGCAGTGGAGACCTCGACCGCCCGGACACGGACCGCACTCCAGCTGTGATCCGCCAGCGCGTTCGCTGGCCGTGGCAACGAGATCCGCCGCCGTCTCATCACGGCGAACGACGCGGCCGGGATCACCGCCGCCGCATAGACTCCCGTCCATGCGCGCAGTCCTCTACGAATCCTTCGGTCAGACCCCCGCCGTCGTCGACGTCGACCCGCTCACCCCGCCGGCACACGGCGTCGTCATCGCCGTCGAGGCGACCGGCGTGTGCCGCTCCGATTGGCACGCCTGGTCTGGTCACGACGACTCCGTCACCGCCCCGCATGTGCCCGGCCACGAGCTGGTCGGCACCATCGCCCGCGCGGGTGAGGATGTCACCGACTTCGCTCCCGGAGACCGCGTGACCGTCCCCTTCGTGTGCGGCTGCGGCACGTGCGAGTTCTGCACAGCCGGCAGCGCGCAGGTCTGCCCCGACCAGACCCAGCCCGGATTCACCCACTGGGGCTCGTGGGCGCAGGAAGTCGTCATCCACCACGCGGACGCGAATCTGGTCGCCGTCCCCGCGGACCTGCCCGCCGAGGCCGTCCTCCCCCTGGGCTGCCGGTTCGCCACCGCGTTCCGCGGGCTGCAC
>DWZY01000389.1 GCA_019117325.1 Candidatus Brevibacterium intestinigallinarum | reverse complement strand
ACTGTGGTGGGGTGCCGGGTCGCGGGACACCGCGGTCTGGGCCGCGCACAAGGGCGTCAATCTCATGAGCTCGACGCTGCTGACGGAGGCGACCGGGCAGGCCTTCGGCGATCTGCAGGCGGAGCAGATCGACCTCTATCGCCAGGAGTGGGCGAGCGCCGGGCACGCGCACACCCCGCGCGTGTCCGTCAGCCGCAGCGTCTTCCCCGTGGTGACGGCGGAGGACCAGCAGTTCTACCAGCTGCGACAAGGGCAGGGGTCGGATCAGGTGGGCATCATCGACGGATTCCGCTCCACCTTCGGTCGCACGTACGTGGGTGAGCCGGACGAGCTCATCGAGGATCTGCGGAACGACGCGGCCGTCATGAGCGCGGACACCCTCATGCTCACGATCCCCTCGCAGCTGGGTGTTGCTTTTTGTGTTCATATCTTGGAGTCGTTCGCGAAGCACGTTGCGCCTGCATTGGGCTGGAAACCCAACTGGGAGGGCAAAGTCGAGGGAAACGCGATCTGAGCGCGTGAAGCCATTCGGGCGCGTGGCACTCTTGGCAGACGCCAATGGGCCCCACAAGTCCTTTTCCATAGCGGCAACTCTCTGATACGCTTGCCAACATGGAAAGAGACTTGCCGCCAGAGCCGGCTGGCAACGAATCACAACAGCCCTCCGCAACCGAAGCGACCGATGCGCTCGGGCAACTGAGCGCTGATCGGTCGCGGTTGGCTGATCGAGTGGTGACGCCATGGTGGTACCACCCGACCCTCGGCATCATTGTGTCCGTCTTCGTCCTGGCGCAGGTCCTGTCGCCTCCGCTGAGCATCTCGCTCGTCGCCCTGGGAATCATCGCGATACCCGTGCTGACCACTGCCTACTCCCGGCGCTACGGTATCTCGCTCACTCAGCCGACCGGCAGGCGTAGTGGGCGCCTGCCCTTAACTTCGGTCGGAGTACTGGCAGTCGCCATGGCAGGAGCGCTCATCATTCGTCTCGCTGGCATCTCGCTTTGGTGGGCTCTCCCTGTGGCCATCGGCGCATTCGTGGCCACGGTGGCGCTCGGCCGTCGCTATGACAAAGTGCTCAGGATCGAACTCGCTCAAGATCAGAGCGCCCCATGAGCACTCCCGTCGCGGCAGCGTTCAACGAGATCATCCACTCTCCGGTGCGCCTGCGCATCTGCGGAATCTTGCGCCGGGTCGCCGAGCTTGAGTTCGCTGTCATCAGAGACACTCTCCAGCTCAGCGATGCCAGCCTCTCAAAGAACGTGAAGACTCTGACAACAGCTGGATTCGTCACAGTTCGCAAGGAGAGCTCGGAAGCGAGAAACGACTCACGTCGCTTGACATGGGTGAGCCTCACACCTCAAGGAAAGTCAGCATTGGAAGCCCATCTTGCTGCCCTAGCGCAAATCGTTGATGAAGAGGGCGGTGGCCAAGCTCGGCGAGACGCGCCTGAGTGACAGAAGTTCCCCGACCAGCTGGGCGTCGACTTCAACGCGCGCCTGCTCCAGTCGTTCGCGCAATACGTCGCCCCTGAGCTGGGCTGGGAGTCCAACCGGGAGGGCCCCGTCTCGGGGCATGCGATCTGACGTCGCCCATGAGACGCACCACGTGACAGCCGCCCGTCACCGCCGACGAGTACGATCGGCCGACGACGACCGATCACCACGAACAGGACACTCCCATGTCGGACCAGATCTTCATCTACATCGCGCTGGGGCTGTACTTCGCCGCCATGTTGCTGATCGGGTACCTCGCCTACCGCAGGACCAGCGGGCACGAGGGATACATGCTGGCCGGCCGCGGCCTGCCACCCTGGGTCGCAGCGCTCAGTGCGGGCGCCTCGGACATGTCCGGCTGGCTCATCATGGGCCTGCCCGGTGCCATCTACGTCGCCGGTCTCATCGAGGGCTGGATCGCCGTGGGTCTGACCCTGGGCGCGTACCTCAACTGGCTCATCGTCGCGCCGCGGCTGCGGGCGTACACAGAGGTGTCGCGCAACTCGATCACCGTGCCCAGCTTCTTCGAGAACCGACTGCGCGATCGCTCGCGCCTGCTCCGGATCGTCTCGAGCGTCATCATCCTCGTGTTCTTCACCCTCTACATCTCCTCCGGCATGGTCGCCGGTGGTGTCTTCTTCGAGAGCTCGTTCAACGGGGACTACCTCGTGGGGATGATCCTTGTGACCGTCGTGACGCTCGCCTACACGCTGTTCGGCGGCTTCCTGGGCGCGTCCCTGACGGACGTCGTGCAGGGGCTCATGATGGTCGTCGCACTCGTCGTCGTCCCGGTCTCCGCGGTCGTCGCCGTGGGCGGCTGGGGCGAGGCGGTCTCGCTCATCACGCAGCTGGGCCCGGACCACTTCGACGTGTTCGGCGGCACGGGCCTCACGTCCGCCACCGTCATCGGTGTGCTCTCCGGTCTCGCATGGGGACTGGGCTATTTCGGCCAGCCCCACATCGTCGTGCGATTCATGGCACTGCGGAAGCCGCAGGAAGCGGCGAGCGCCCGTCGGATCGGCGTCACCTGGCAGATCATCTCGCTGTCCGGCGCGGTATTCGCGGGCCTCATCGGCATCGCGTACATCGAGCAGCGCGGCATCGACCTGGGCGACCCCGAGGCTGTCGTCCTCCTCATGTCGCAGGCCCTCCTCCACCCGCTCATCGCGGGCCTCGTGCTGGCCGCCGTGCTCGCCGCAATCATGAGCACGTTCTCCAGCCAGCTCATCGTCTGCTCGTCCGCACTGGTCGAGGACATCTTCACGGTGGTCCGGAAGACTCCGCCGGCAGAGAAGACCCTCGTCATGCTGGGCCGCGCCTGCGTCCTCATTGTCGCGATCATCGCGGCGACCCTGGCCGTCAGCCCCAATGACACGATCCTGGGTCTGGTGAGCTTCGCGTGGGCGGGCTTCGGCGCTTCGTTCGGCCCGATCATCCTGCTGAGCCTGTACTGGCGGAAGCTCACGAACTGGGGCGCACTCGCCGCGATGGTCGTGGGTGCTGTGACCGTGTTCAGCTGGAGCGCCGCGGAGGGCGGGCTGTTCGACCTCTATGAGCTGCTGCCCGGCTTCGTCTTCGCCCTCGTCACTGCGGTCGCCGTCACCCTGGCCACATACCGCCGCGATGAGGAGATCGAGGAGGAGTTCACCGCAGCCGTCCAGAAGGCCCAGAAGGTGAAGGCGGCAGTGTGACGAGCCACCTTCGCCCGTTGGCTCCTCGACGGAGGAGCCAACGGGGTCTCTGACACGGCGCTCGGAGAGCCGCAGATGAGATCACTGGCGCGCCGATAGACCCTCGCTGCACCATGACCATTGTGGACAACTTGTACAAGTTGAAACATGTAGGCATGACTTCGATCACCCTTTCCCAGTTCCGAGCGCGTCAGAGTGACTACATCGCTGCTGCGCAGCGCGAACCGGTCGAGATCACGTCACGAGGCGTGGGACGCCGCGCAGTCGTCGTGTCGCCGGATTTCTACGACCGCGCTGTGCAGGCACTCGCGGATCAGGCTGACATCCGGGCCGCGGCAGAAGCCCGAAATGAAACTGATCCGCGCACACCTCACGCTGACGTGATGGCCGAATTCGATCTCTGACCTCCGCTCGTGCAATACGAGATCACGTATTCGCAGTCGGCCCTCAAGTCGTTGTGCAAGCTCGACCGGGTTGTCGCGCAGCGCATGGTGCTCGCCATCGGTCACCGTCGCGAGGTCTACCGCTGACAGCGGCCAGCCGCGCTCGTGCACGATCGACGCCCGATCGTGCCTGATAAACCACGTCCCCACCCCATGGGCTAGAGTCGACGGCGAACAACAGACGCGGGAGCTCGGTGAACCGGGCTGAGAGGACGGCTGACTGGCCGTCGACCGCACGAACCTGTCCGGGTAATGCCGGCGAAGGGACACGTCGATGCTCAGCACTGCCGTCACGGCACTCATTCTCACCCTCACCCTGGCGAGCTTCTTCCTCGTGGGCCTGCGCACGGGAGCAGACCGATCCGTCGAGGAGTTCGCCGTCGCCCGCGGCACCCAGTCCGGCACGGCCCTGGGCCTGTCGTTCTTCGCCTCGGGCGTGGGCTCCTGGATCCTCTTCTCCGCCCCCGAGGTCGGTGCCTCCGGCGGGATCGCCGCCGCCGTGGGCTACGGGGTGGGCGTCGTCCTGCCGCTCGTGGGCCTCCTTCTGGTGGGCGGCCGCCTGCGTCGGCTGCTGCCGGAGGGCTACGACCTCGCCCAGTTCGTCCGCCTCCGCTTCGGCTCCGGTATGCAGGGCTACGTCCTCCTCATCTCGATGTTGTACATGTTCACTGCGCTGGCCGCCGAGCTCACCGCCGTCAGCAGCGTGCTCGGCCGCATCTCCGACCTGGATCCCCGGATCGGCATCATCGCGGTCGCGGCCGTCACCGCCGCCTACACCGCGGTGGGTGGGCTGCGCGCCTCGATCGGCACGGACCGCTGGCAGTCGTGGCTGCTCTTCGCTCTCGTCATCGTCATCGGGGGCTGGCTGGCCCTGCGCGGCCTGGGCCTGCTGGAGACCGCACCCCTGACCACCGCCGAGGCCGGGGCCAGCACCCCTGCCCCGCCCGCCTCCGCATTCCTCACCGTCGACTGGACCGGCATCGAGGCCGGTGTCACCGTCGCCATCGCGGTCACCGCGACGACGCTGTTCCACAACGGCTACTGGCAGCGCGTGTGGGCCGCCCGCGACCTCACCGCACTGCGCCGCGGCGCCGTGCTGGGATCGCTCACTCGCTTCCCCATCGTCGTCGCGGCCGGGTGTGTGGGCATCGTCGCGGCAGTCCTGGGTCTGGACCCCGGGTCTCCCCCGGCACCGTTCTTCGCGCTCGTGGCGGGCGGGCCCACGTGGCTGCTCCTGGCGATCCTCGTCCTCACGCTCACCCTCATCGCCTCGACGGCGGACACCCTGCAGAACGGCATCGCCGCGGCGATCGCCGTGCGTGCGCCGCGACTCGGGATCACGGGAGCGCGGGTGCTCACGGTCGTCGCGACGATCATCCCCACGGCGATCGCCTTCCAGGGGTTCTCCGTCCTGCGGCTCTTCCTCATCGCAGATCTCTTCTGCGCAGCGACTCTGGTGCCCGTGCTCCTGGGGCTGTGGAGCCGCACGACGCGGACGGGAGCCCTCATCGGCTCGGTCGCGGGCCTCGTGTCCGCCGCCGGGTACGGGCTGGTCGTCGCCGGGTTCGATCCCGGTCATGCCCTGGCGGTCACGACGTTCGCGGACGGGCTCACGCTGGGGCCATTCGCCGCCGCGCTCCTGGGCTCGGGGCTCGTCACGCTGGTGCTGAGCCTCCTCACCCGACCCG
>DWZY01000388.1 GCA_019117325.1 Candidatus Brevibacterium intestinigallinarum | reverse complement strand
CCTCGAGGTACACCTCGGCGGGGACCTCCGCGGGCAGCTCGTTCAGGATCGCGTTGATCGCGGGGGTCGACGCGGCGTCGCCGATGAGCAGGTACCCGGCCGGCAGCTCCTCGGGCAGGTCGAAGCGCGTGGACCCCAGCGACGTCGCCTGCACGGTGGTGCCCGGTTCCGCAGTCGCCGCCCACGCCGAGGCCGGTCCCGCCGGCTCGTGGAGCACGAAATCGCACGCGAAGGTGCCGGAGTCCTGGTCCGCCCAGGCGAGGGTGTAGCCGCGCTGCTGCTCGACCTCGGGGTCGTCAGGATCCGGGAACCAGAACCGCAGATGCGCGGTGGGGGCGACCGTCGCGTTCCGCAGGAGCGTGGGGGAGTGCATGACGATGCGGCGGAACTTGGGGCGAGCAGCTCCGAGCCCGTCACCGTCACCTCGTGGTCGACGGCGCCGTACCCGCGCATCATGACGCCGGTGAAACCGCGCTTGGCCATCACGCCACCTCCGCCGCTGCGTCGAGGACCGCCCAGATCTCCTCGACCGGTCTGCCCGGCGGCGCGGCCTCGACGAAGGCGCGGATGGCGCAGCCCAGCCAGACGCGGACGTAGTCCTGGGGCGAGACCACGGGCAGCGCGACGTGGGCCTGGGCCAGCTGCGGGTCGCTGAGGATGCCGGCCTCCGCGTGCTCGCGCTGCACGGTCAGGCCGGTGGGATCGTCGCGCTGGGCGTCCTCGGTGGCGGCGTAGCCGATGAGGACCGAAGCCGCGGCGGAGCACAGGACGATCGCGGCATCCTGGGCGTAGCCGCGGCGGACCAGGGCGTCGGCCTGCGAGGCGAGGAGGCGCCGGCCGCCCTCGCCGCGGGGGAACAGGGTCTGGACGTAGCGGGCCAGGCCCGGATGGTCGAGGAGGTGGGTGCGCAGCTGCAGGCACACGGACAGCAGGTGACGCGCGGTGTCGTGCGAGGGATCCTCTCGGATCACGAGGTCCGACAGGATGTCCTCGCCCACCAGCTGCTCGAGCGTCCATCGGCTGTCGACGTGCCGGTAGAGGGCCGTCGTCGTGACACCCAGGCGGGACGCGACCGCGCCCATCGTGAGGTCGGCCAGGCCCACGTCCCGCCCTGCGCGGATGATGTCCGCGCGCTCGATCTGCCGAGGCCGGCCTCCGACCCGTACCGCCATGGTGACTCCCTGCTCACGACCCTAAGTTTCATGGTGTAACTAAGGGGGGGCTAACCCTCTGGGGCGGGCGTGGCAAGAGGCAGGGCTGTCAGGCGAGCAGCGGTCGAGGCTCAGAGCGGCGTGACGCTCAGCGCGGCGCGCTGGCCGTGTCGTGGGACCGTGGCAGGTCGCGCAGGACGGTGAGCAGGACGACGCTGTCCTCGAGCGCCTCGACCGAGTGACGCTCCGGTGGGATGCCGACGAGGTCGCCGGCGCTCAGGTCCCAGTGCCGTCCGTCGCCCACCAGGCGCAGCGAACCCGACAGGACGTGCAGGGACGCTTCCGGCGGGCTGCTGTGCTCGGCGAGCTCTGCACCTGCGAGGAGGGCGATGAGGGTCTGGCGCAGCAGTGTGTCCTTGTCCCCGTACAGGGTGTCGGCGGCACGGTGCGAGCCGCTGCTGCGCGCGGTCTCGAGCAGCCGCGCGGACTCGGCCGTGACGCTCGTGGTGATGGGGTGCGACGGCGTGGCATTCACCGTGGGGGAGTGCGCGGGTGTCGTGACCGGGGTCGTCTGCGAAGGATCGTGCTGTGCCATGACGGGGCCGCCTCTCGTATCTGCCGTGCAACCATGCTAGATGAGCGAGATCGGAAGAACATCTCTGCGCGCGGCTCAGCCCAGGCGATGCTCAGCTCAGCAGAGCCAGGCTCAGCGCCATGACCGCGGCACCGATGACCATGCCCAGCAGAGTGACGGGTCCCTCCCGCTGTGCGCGCGCGGCCGGCAGCAGCTCCGTCACGCAGATCGTCAGCATGATGCCCGCGACCCCGGCCAGCACGGTGCTGAGCACCACGGGGGTGAGGAACGGCGCCAGCAGCAGCCAGCCGATCAGCGCCCCTGCCGGCTCCGCCAGACCGGACCCGATGCTCGCCAGCAGCGCCCGGCCTCGGCTGCCCGTCGCGTGGTGGATCGGGACGGCGACCGCGATGCCCTCGGGGATGTTGTGCAGGGCGATCGCCGCGACGACCGGCAGGGCCACGGCGGGATCGTGAAGCGCCGTGAGGAAGGTCGCGAAGCCCTCCGGGAAGTTGTGCGCTGTGATCGCCACGGCCGTGACGAGGCCGGTCCGCAGGAGGAGTGCCCGCTGCCGTGCGTCACCGCTGGCCGGCAGTTCCGTCCGGCTGCGGAATCGGGCGGCCGCGGAGAAGGCGATGACTGCCACTCCGCCCAGCACCGCCGCGAGCAGCGCGAGCCACGGGGACGCACCCGCCGCGGCCAGATCAGCGGCGGATTGGGGGAGGAGCTCCAGGATGGAGACGCAGGCCATGACCCCAGCCGCGAACCCCAGCGAGGCCGCGAGGAAGCGGCGGGACATCCCGCCACCCAGCACACCCAGCACGCCGCCCACGCCGGTGGCGAGTCCGGCGAGGAGACTGAGGGCGAAAGCGACGAGAGCGGCCATGACCCCAGGGATATCCCTCAGTCACGACCGCTCACAAGTCGTCGTTTGCGCAGATGAGCGAATGTGCGGCGGCGCTCAGCCGCCGATCGCCTTCTGCACCTTCTTGAGCCTGCGGCTCAGGATGAAGATGCGCACGCTGCCGATGATCCCGGCCACCAGGACCCCGGCGATCGCGGCCAGCAGCATCGCGACGCCCAGCGGCAGGGAGAACGACCAGCCGAAGTACTGGAACTGCGCGGCCGTATTGTTCTGGATGATGAAGACCAGGAGCATGATCGTAATGATCGCGCCCAGGATGAGCGAGACCCAGACGCCCCCGGACAAGCCGCCCTTCGCGTCTGCCGCGGGGATGTCCTCCGTGGTGCGCTGGTGCTCGACCGGCGCCTCGGGTGCGGGGCCGGGCGATGGCGCCGGCGCCTCTGCGCCCCCGCGTGCGGGTGCGCCGCTGGAGGGCTGCTGCGCGGTGGGCTGATCAGCGTCGGGATTCAGCAGCTCGGGCGGCAGGCTGTCGCTCAGGTTCTCGGACCCCTGACCGGTGCCGCCAGCGGGGGAAGGGCTCTGCGCGTTGTGCGGATCGGGGTTCGTCGTCATGGATCAAGCGTACAGCGGACGATCGCCACATCCCATGGTTCGCCGCGCGCGATCGTGCGAGCGAGGTGCGGGAACGACGGTGGGGACACACGATTCCGTGTGTCCCCACCGTTCATCCTGAGGTCAAGCCTCAGCCCAGCGTCGCGATGATCTCATTGAGCTTCTGCGACGGACGCATGACGGCGTCGGCCAACTCATCCGAGGGGTTGTAGTACCCGCCCAGGTCGACCTCGCGGCCCTGCACGGAGATGAGCTCGCGGGTGATCGCGTCCTCGTTCTCGCGCAGTGCCTTCGCGACCGGTGCGATGGCCTCGGCCAGCGGCTGGTCGTCGGTCTGCTTCGCCAGCTCCTCGGCCCAGTAGAGCGCCAGGTAGAAGTGGCTGCCGCGGTTGTCGATCTCGTTCACCTTGCGCG
>DWZY01000387.1 GCA_019117325.1 Candidatus Brevibacterium intestinigallinarum | reverse complement strand
CCGGAACCTGTCCCTGTCCGCGACGATCCCCGCCCTCGTCCCCGCCGCGCAGCAGGGGACCTCCGTGCTGGACACCGTCGCCGAGGTCCTCGCCGCGCGGACGCGCACGTCCGGTGCGGACATCCCGGGAGCAGGCAGCGGTGCGGCCGAGGCACCGCCGGTCTTCCTGTCGCTGCCCGGAGGCATCCACGGACTCATCGACGCGCTGGCCGCTGCGCTTGGCGACCTGGGCGGGGAGATCCGCACCGGGACACCGGTCCGCGCGGTCACCGGCGGGATCGTGCGCACGGACGCGGGAGAGCAGACCTTCGACCACGTCCTGCTGGCAGCACCCGCCTGGTCGGCGCGCACACTGCTGTCCGCGGGCGCCGCGGCCGGGACACCGGACGACGAGGCGGACGCCGCCCCGCAGGCGCACCTGGCGGACCTGCTGGGCCGCATCGACTACGCGAGCTCCGCGGTCATCACCGCGGTCCTCGAGGACCGCGAGCATCCGCTCGAGGGTTCCGGACTGCTGGTGCCCGCCCCGCTGGGCGGACTGGTCAAGGCCGCCACCCACTCCTCGAACAAATGGCCGTGGCTCGACGCGGCACTGCCCGAGGGCCAGCGGGCAGTGCGCATGAGCGTGGGCCGCTTCCGCGACGAGGACTGGTCCCGCCTCGCCGACGACGAGATCATCGCGGGCGCCCTGGCCGAATGGCAAGCGCTCACCGGGTACGACGGAGACCTCATCCACGCGGAGGTGAAGCGCTGGGACCGCGCCCTGCCGCAGTACGCGCCCGGGCACGCGGACCTCGTCCGGGAGATCGACGCGGCCGCCGCGGCCGTCCCCGGCCTCTCCCTCACCGGCAGCTACCTGGACGGCGTGGGCATCCCCGCCTGCATCGGCCGGGCCCGCGCCGCCGTCGCCGCCCTGACATCCTGACCGACACACGACACCCACCCACACACAGGAGGAATCCGTGAGCGAGTACACACAGCCCACCCCGGAGCAGGTCGAGCAGCTGAATGCCGAGTCCCGTTACGTCGCCTACTCCGTCTACGCGTCGGTCGACGAGCTGGGCGATGCCGACCGCGCAGCCGTCGCGGCGGAGGTCCGCGAGGCGCTGGCACCGATCGAGGCGAAGGGCCTCGTGGTGCGCGGCATCTACGACGTGTCCGCCTTCCGCGCGGACGCCGATGTCATGTTCTGGTGGCACGCACCCACGACGGAGCTCATCCAGGAGGCCTACGCGGCGGTCCGCCGCTCGCGCCTGGGCGGCGTCCTCGAGTCGATCTGGTCGGCCATGGCCGTCCACCGCCCGTCGGAGTTCAACAAGTCCCACCTGCCGGCGCTGCTGACCGATGATCAGGCCGGCGACTACATCTGCGTCTACCCGTTCGTGCGCTCGTACGAGTGGTACCTGCTGCCGCCCGAGGAGCGCTCGCAGATGCTGCGCGACCACGGCATGGCCGCCGCCGGGTACAAGGACGTCAAGGCGAACACCCTGGCCTCATTCGCCCTGGGTGACTACGAGTGGGTCCTCGCGTTCGAGGCCGACCAGCTGGACCGGATCGTCGACCTCATGCGCGACCTCCGCGATACGAAGGCCCGGCTGCACGTGCGCGAGGAGATCCCGTTCTTCACCGGCCCGCGCCGCGAGCTGGAGGACATCCTCGCCGGCTGGCGCTGAGTGACACGCCGCTGAGTGACGCGCGACGCCCGCCCCACCGATGAGGTGGGGCGGGCGTCGCTGTGCGTCCGGCGGTCGTCAGGCGTGCGCGGCTGTAGTGGATGCCGTCAGGACGGGCTCTCCCCGTCCTCCGCCTCGCCCGGGCGGTACATCGGCAGGTGCGGGATGCCGTCTTCCAGGAACTCCGGTCCACTCACGCGGAAGCCGGCCCGGCCGTAGTAGCCGCTCAGGTGAGCCTGCGCGTTGAGGGTGAGGTCCCCGTGCCCGAACAGGCGGACGACCTCGTCCAGCAGGCGGCGACCCAGGCCTCGGCCGCGGCCCTCCGGTGACGTGACGACCCGGCCCACGCTGCGGGCACCGGGCCGGGCAGCGGGCCCGTCCGTGACCTCGAGCGGCAGGATCCGGGCGTAGGCGAGCGGCTCGGAGCTGAACCCGCTGGTGCCGCCGTGCGCGTCGGCGGCCGGGCGGGGGCCGTCCTGGTCCGCGGGCAGCAGCAGGTGCTGAGTGCCCGGCAGCAGGTCGAGTCCGTCCATGTCCGTGTACAGGCACTCCTGCTCCACGACGAAGACGCGGCTGCGCAGCTGGAGGATCCCGTACAGCTCCTGCGGGGTCAGCCCGTCCGTGCCGGTGAGGATCCACCCGTCCGGTGTGCGCGTGCGGACGGAAGCGTCCGCCGAGGCCGTGGTCGCCTCAGTCGTGTCAGCCGGGGCTGCGCTGGTCGTCCCCATCACGCGGTCTGATCCGCGTCGAGCCGCAGGCTGATCGAGTTGATGCAGTAGCGCAGGTCCGTGGGCGTGGGGAAGCCCTCACCGCCGAAGACGTGGCCCATGTGGGAGTCGCACGTGGCGCAGCGCACCTCGACCCGCTCCATGCCCATCGTCGTGTCCTTGATGTAGCGGACGCGGTCCTCCGCCAGCGGGGCGTAGAAGGATGGCCAGCCGCACGCGGCATCGAACTTGGTCTCCGAGCGGAACAGCTCCGCTCCGCACGCGCGGCACGTGTAGACGCCCGGGGTGGGGTCGTTCTCGTACTCGCCGCTGAAGGGGCGCTCCGTCCCGGCCTCGCGGAGGACGTGGTACTCGTCTGGGGTGAGGATCTCGCGCCACTCCTGCTCTGTGCGCGTGGCGGGTGCGGACGGTGTGTCGACCATGATGCGATCCTTCCTGGACGGCGGGGGATCCTCCGGTGTGCCGGGGACTCCCCAGCGTAACCGGGGATGGACTGGTTCTGTTCCTGTCGCGCTTCCTGCGACCGGTACGATCGGGTGGCATGAGCGACGACACGTCACAGGAGCGGGGACTCAAGGACCGGGCGCTGCGGGCCGCGCTGGTGGCCGGCGTCGCGGCGGCGGGTGCGGGAGCCCTCGTGTCCATCGCCTCGTCCGGCCTGGCCGCGTACTTCGCCCGCCGGATCGTCGTGCCGGAGAATCAGCCCGAGGACCTCGAGATCCTCCATGTCTCCGGGTTCGACGACGATCTGGTCGTCCAGCTGCCCGTCAC
>DWZY01000386.1 GCA_019117325.1 Candidatus Brevibacterium intestinigallinarum | reverse complement strand
GGTCGATCGGCATGATCGTCGTCGACGAGGCGCACTGCATCTCTGACTGGGGGCATGACTTCCGCCCCGACAACCGGCGGATCGGCGCGATGATCCGCGAGCTGCCCCCGGGCACACCGGTCCTCGCAACGACTGCGACCGCCAACTCCCGCGTCGTCGCGGACGTGGCGGAGCAGCTGGGCGATGACACCCTGGTCATCCGCGGACCCCTGGCGCGTGCCTCCCTGCGGCTGGGCGTCACGGGTGTGCGCCCACCCGGCGTGCGACTGGCCTGGCTGGCGGAGCACCTGGGCGACTTCCTGGGCTCCGGCATCATCTACACGCTCACGGTCGCAGCCGCGCAGGACGCGACGCGCGCACTGCGCGAGGCCGGCTGGGACGTCGCGACCTACACCGGCGGCACAGACCCGGAGGAGCGCGAGCAGCTGGAGGCGGCGCTCAAGGAGAATCGGGTCAAGGCACTCGTCGCCACCTCCGCACTGGGCATGGGTTTCGACAAGCCGGACCTGGGCTTCGTCATCCACATGGGTGCCCCGTCCTCACCCGTCGCGTACTACCAGCAGGTGGGCCGTGCCGGTCGTGCCACCAGCTCTGCGGACGTGCTGCTCATGCCCGGCCGTGAGGACCCGGACATCTGGGAGTACTTCGCCACCGCCTCGATGCCGGAGGAGGAGGACGCGCGGGCGGTGCTCGACGCGCTCGCCCAGGAAGGGACGCTGTCCGTGCCCGCGCTGGAGACCCGCGTGGGCGTGCGACGCGGTCGGCTCGAACTCCTCCTCAAGACCCTCAGCGTCGATGGTGCGGTGGAGCGGGTGCGCGGCGGCTACGCATCCACCGGCGCCGGCTGGTCGTATGACGGGGAGCGCTACCGCACGGTGACGGAGGTGCGGCGGGCAGAGGCCCAGTCGATGCTCGACTACGAGACGACGACCATGTGCCGCATGCGCTTCCTCACGGAGGCGCTGGATGACCCTGACCCGCAGGACTGCGGTCGCTGCGACACCTGCGACGCGCAGTGGTGGTCGGATGAGGTGAGCGACGACGCCCGGCACCGGGCACGCGCGGTCCTGTCCTCCGTGGGGATCCCCATCGAGCCGCGCGGGCAGTGGCCCACCGGCATGTCGAACCTGGGTGTCTCCCTGTCCGGCCGCATCCCCGCGGAGCAGCGCGCAGCAGAGGGGCGGGCCGTCGCACGTCTCACCGACCTGGGGGCCGGGCAGCGCCTGCGGGAATTCCTGGCTCCCAGCGCGCCGGACGGACCGGTGCCGGACGACATCGGCGGGCTGTGCGTCCAGACGCTGCAGCAGTGGAACTGGGAGCACCGCCCGGATGCGGTCATCGCCGTGCCCAGCACGCGCCGTCCGCAGACGGTGCGCTCGCTGGCCGCCAACCTGGCCGCGACCGGCAGACTCGCGGACCTGGGAGACCTCCAGCTGGTCCATGATCACGGGGGACCGGACGTCAACAGCGCCTTCCGGCTCAAGGAGGTCCACAACGCCTTCGCCCTGTCGCCGGAGCAGGCGGAACAGGTTGCCGGTCGCGCAGTGCTCCTGGTCGACGATCTGGTCGTGTCGCGCTGGACGCTCACCGTCTGCGCGCGCGAGCTCATGCTGGCCGGTGCTCAGGCGGTGCTGCCGTTCGCGCTCGCCCTGCGGGGGTGACCCGGGCGCGGACGCGGTGGAGTGCCGCCATGACGAGCGCGGCGCACACGGCGGCCGCCGTCGAGGTCGTCAGCACGTTCTGGATGAAGACATCCAGAGCGCCCGGCGCCACGATCATGTTGAGGACGACGGCGCCCAGGCCCACCAGCGCCGCCAGTGCTGGCACCGCGAACATCCAGGTCGCCAGGTCGGGCAGCAGCTGCGGCACGGCCTCGGGGGTGCGGTTGCGCAGCCGGAGGAACAGCCAGGCCGCGACGCCCAGCATCCCCAGCAGTCCCGTCCCGTAGTGGAGGAACGTCGCGACGTGGTAGCCCGTGATCGTCGCGTGCAGGACATCGAGTCGCTGCCCCAGCCACGAATACGGATGGGTGAACTGGTCCCAGGCGATGTGGGTGAGCCCGCCGATCATGAGGGCCGGGACGGCCAAGAACCACGGGCGCAGTCCCGCCGGTGCTGAGCGGGTCCGCTGCCGCAGCCCGGACGGCAGCGCATCGCGGTAGGCAGGTCGCAGCAGCCACCACCAGAGCACGAGGGCGAGCAGCCCGATGAGCACGTTGAGCGTCACGACACCCAGCGGAGAGTGGAGGATCGTCCGCACGTGCGTGTACGGAGGTAGGTCCGGGTTCCCCAGCTGCCCCAGGACCGTATCCAGGCCCGGGACGGCGCGGAGGAAGAGCGAGGAATCGGGCACCATCGAGCCGATGACCAGCGCGGACAGGGGCAACCCGGATCGGGCCAGTGGCGCGACAGCCAGCGGATGCGCGAACGTGACCGGCATGCGGGGCCCTTCTCGGTCGGACGGGATCAGTCGTAGTGTGCCACTGTCGGCGCGCTGTCAGTGCGGGTGGCGTCCGATCGTGCGGGGGACCGCACAGATTGATTGGGCCCCTACGCCACTGACGGCCACGAGTTGGGCTCGCAGCCGTGGAGGCCCTTCGTCTGCTGCTGCATGAGCGGCGCAGGCTCGCCTGGACCCGGGCATGACAGGTGGCCGTGCCCCAGCGCATGTCCCACCTCGTGATTGACGAGGTACTGCCGGTACTGGGTGAGCGAGTCGAACTCGTCCGTCGCGGACACCCAGCGCTTCGCGTTGAGGATGACGTTGCGGCCGCTGCGGCACGACAGCTCGCCGTTCGTGATGAGGGGCGCGCACATGCTGTCGGTCGTCGACGGTGCGGCGATGCTGATGACGGCATCCGCCTGGTCGGGGTCCTCGACGCGGGCGAACGCGACCCCGTCCAGGTCCTCCCAGCCGCGCTCATCGCGCAGCGTCTCCATGATGAAGTCCGTCGCATCGTCGACGTCGATCGGAAGATTCGACTCGACCCTGATCGCGACCTCGAAGATCTGCGCCTCGCCCGGATCCTGGGCCGCATCCTCGCCCGAGGCCGCGCTCCACTCGCCGCTGCCTGTCACCGGCACCTCGGTGGGCAGAGCCGTGGGCGTCGCCTGCTGCGGAGCAGGGAACGGCGAGGACTCCGACGAGGGAGTGGGGTCACCAGACGCACTGTCGGCATCAGGCTCGTCAGTGGTGGAGCCGTCAGTCGGCGAACCGTCGGCGGTGAGATCACCCGAACCAGCGGCACCCGTCGCGCCCGACGGTGCAGGGGACACCGCGCACCCGGCCAGCGCGAGGGTGAGCACGAGCGCGGCAGTCAGTCGCGCGGGACGAAGATTCGGGAGCACGGGTCCAGGATGTCACCCCCGGACCGGAGCGGGTGACTCCTCCTGCTGCTGCTGCTCGCGTCCGGAGGCGCGGGTCATGATCGAGAGAACAGCGGCGATCGCACACATCGCGGCACCGCCCCACCACGCATAGGTGTAGGCGCCGAACTCGTCGCGGACGACCCCGGCGGCGGCCGCGGCGATCGCGGCACCCACCTGGTGGGAGGCGAAGACCCAGCCGAAGACGATCGTGCTGCGATCACCGAAGATCTCGTGGCACAGCGCGACCGTGGGTGGGACGGTCGCCACCCAGTCCAGGCCGTAGATGATGATGAAGAGCAGCATGCTGGGGTGCACGCTGTCGGACAGCAGCCACGGCAGGAACAGCAGGCCCACCCCGCGGAACGTGTAGTAGGCGAGCAGGAGCAGTCGCGGGTTGAACCGGTCGGTCAGCCAGCCGGACGCGATGGTGCCGACGATGTCGAAGACGCCCACGACGGCCAGGAGGCCCGCTGCGGTCGTCTGCGACATCCCGTGGTCGTGCGCGGACGGGATGAAGTGCACGCCCACCAGCCCGTTCGTCGTGGCCCCGCAGATCGCGAAGGCCAGCGCGAGCGCCCAGAACGAGCGATGGCGCGACGCGATGAGGAGTGTCTCGATCGCGCGCCGCATCGCACCTCCTGCCACACGGGCTGGCGCGCTGTGGGTCTCCGGATCTGCTCCGTAGGGGAGGACGCCCCGGTCCTCCGGATGGTCGCGGATGACCAGGACGACGAGGGGGACAGCCAGGAGCGCGACCCCGCCGATCACCAGGGACGCGGGTCGCCAGCCGATCGTCTCGGCCATCGCTGCCACCGGTGGCAGGATGACGAGCTGGCCGGTCGCAGCGCCCGCCGTCAGCACGCCCATGACGAGACCGCGGCGACGGACGAACCAGCGCTGCGCGATCGTCGCGGCGAAGACGAGTGCCATCGCGCCGGTGCCACCGCCGATCAGCAGACCCCAGAACACGAGCAGCTGCCACGAGGCGGTCATGACGACGCTGCCGCCGGCGCCCACCGCGATGAGCGTGAGCGCGATCGCGACGACGCGGCGCATCCCGAAGCGGTCCATGAGCGCCGCCGCGAACGGGGCGACGAGCCCGTAGAGCACCAGGTTGATGCTCATCGCGACGGACATGATGCTCATCGACCACCCGAACTCCGTGTGGAGCGGCACCATGAGTGCGCCGGGTGCGCCGCGGAATCCGGCGGCGGCGAAGAGGGCCAGGAACGCGACGATCGCGACCCACCAGGCCGGATGGATGCGGGGTCGGGAGGAACGTGCCATGCGCATGACTTCCTTGAGCGAAGTTGTAGACTGCGTGTGAGTCTAGACCACATCAGGGGCCGGGCGGTTGCGCGGCCCGGACTGGTGGACGGCTGCGGGAGGAGGGCGCCATGGCATTGCGATCGGATCTGTCGGAGCGACTGTGCCCGGTCACGCGCGCGGTCGACATCGTGGGGGATCCGTGGGTGCTGCTCATCATTCGCGACGTCCTGCACGGCAATGGCCGCTTCGACCATCTGCGGGACAATCTGGGCGTGTCCGAGTCGGTCTTGAGCCGGCGCCTCCGCGACATGGTCGAGACGGGACTGCTCGAGCGCGTCGACTATCACGATGGCACCCGCCTGCGCCGCGGCTATGCGGCGACCGAGGCGGGGGCGGAGCTCCTGCCGATCCTCCAGCAGCTGGCGATCTGGGGCGAGCGGCACACGGGCCTGCCGGCAGGCGGCGGTCACATGGCCCTCATCCACGAGGGGTGCGGCCAGGAGACCGTCCGCGGCGAGGTCTGCAGCGCCTGCGGCCAGCCGCTGGCCTCCAGTGACATGTCCTGGTCCAAGCCCTGGCGCGACAGGGTCGACCGGCTCGTGGGACCCGGAGTGGTGCGCGAGCCGCCGGCCGGCTGAGTCCGGCGAACCCGGCCGCTGCTGCCGTTGCTCCCGCGACAGGCCCGCTCCCGCGGCGAGTTCGCTCGCGCCGCGAGCGGCCGCCTCAGTGCCAGCGGCCGGTCGCGGCGGCGAGCTCGCGCAGGCGCTCAGCGACCTCGGCGAACGACTCCGGGGTCAGGCTGTGGGTGGGGCCCGTGACGGTGAGGGCGGCTTCGACTCCGCCGCCCGGCTCGCGCAGGGGGATGGCGACCGCGGTCGTGTGCTCCTCCCACTCCTCGTTCGAGGCTGCCCAGCCGCGCGCGGCGGACAGCTCGAGCTCGCGGGACAGCTCTGCCCGTGAGGTGATCGTCGCCTCGGTGAACGGGCCCAGGTCGGCCTCGCGCAGGCGGGCGGTGGCCTCGGGCGCGTGCGCCAGCAGTATCTTCCCGGAGCTCGTTGCGTGTCCGGGCGTGCGCAGCCCCACGTAGTGGCGGGCGGCGAGGATGCCGGTTCCCACCGTCTGCGACACGTTGACCGCGAATCCGTCATCCAGGATCGCGACGTTCGCGGTGAGCCCCGTGGCCGCTGCGGCACGATCGCACAGCACCTGGGCGACCTGCGAGAAGTCGGGCCGACTCGTGACGGCGCTGGCCAGGCGGACCAGCCCCATCCCCAGGGTGTAGTCACCGGTGGGGCGCTGTTCGACGAGCCCGTGCGCTGCCAGTGACGAGAGGATCCGCGACGCCGTCGACTTGTGCACGCCCAGCCGATCGGAAAGGTGGCTGACGCCGGCGGTGCCGGACTCGGCCAGCAGCTCGAGCGCCTCGATCGCACGGTCGATCGATTGGATGCTCATGGCCCTCCTCGGGTGGTGTCCGGTTCGGTGGAGTGCGCCCCTTGACGTGGCTCGGCTCACACGCTTGAATGGTTGCACGATACGCGCTAGTTGCACAGTTCGCAACACATCGGGTCGAGGATGACCCGGCGGCGTGTTCCCCAGTCCCTCCTCTCCGACTCACTCAGGGAGACACCATGACCACCACCCCCGCACCGGCATCCCCCTCCTCGCCCCGCGCGGTGGCCCCCAGCGGTCCCGTCACGCTGACAGACCGTGTCTCCGCGCACCTGCCCGGGCCCGTCGACCCGTCTGCGCGCATCGTCGTCATCGGCGCAGGCGTCGTGGGCGCGGCGCTGGCGGACGAGCTGATCCTGCGCGGCTGCGCGGACGTCACCGTCGTCGACCAGGGGCCGCTGCCCGTCACCGGCGGGTCCTCCTCCCACGCGCCGGGCTTCGTCTTCCAGGTCAACCCCTCGCGCGTCATGTGCCAGCTGGCTCAGCGGACCCTCGACAAGCTCGACGGCCTCGAGGTCGACGGCCGCCGCGTCCTCGACCGCACCGGCGGCCTGGAGCTCGCGTCGACGGAGGGACAGCTGGCAGAGCTGCGCCGCCGCCTGGGCTTCGCGCGCGCCTGGGGCGTCCCGGCAGAGCTCATCGAGCCGGACCAGGTGGCCCAGCTGTGGCCGGGCGTCGACACCTCGGAGATCATCGGCGCCCTGCACACGCCCACCGACGGCGTCGTGTTCTCCAAGCGAGCGGTCGCCTACCAGCTGGACCGTGCCGAGGCCGGTGGCGCCAAGACACTGGGCCTCACCCGTGTCGTCGACGTCACCACCGAGGGCGGCCGCGTCACCGGCGTCGTCCTCGAGGACGCGACGACCTCCACGGCCGGCGACCCCGCTGCCGAGGCCGGGGCCGGCGAGTCCGACGCCTCCACCCGGCGCACCCTCCCGGCCGACGTCGTCATCGCGACCGGCGGCATCTGGGGCCACCTCCTGGGCGAGCTGGGCGGGCTCAACCTGCCCATGCACCCGATGGAGCACGGCTACGCGTGGACGGCACCCGTGCCGGACCTGCCGGGCACCGCATCGGACGGCACACCCCTGGGCGAGGACCAGTCGGGTCGTCCCATGCTGCGGCACCAGGGATCGGGCCTCTACATCCGCGAGTTCGGCACCCGGATCGGGATCGGCGCCTACGAGCACCGCCCGCTGCCGCTGGCGCCGGAGGACCTCACCGACACCGCCCACATGCTGGAGACCGGTCAGGAGCCCGCCAAGCGGGCCTTCACGCACGAGGACTTCGAGTTCTGCCGCGCCGAGGCCGCCCGCCTCCTGCCGTCGCTCACGGACCTGCCGCTCGAGGACGAGTTCAACGGCGTCTTCTCCTTCACGCCGGACGGCGGGCCGATGCTGGGGCCCTCGGCCCGGGTGGACGGATTCTGGGCAGCGCAGGCGATCTGGGTGACGGCCTCGGCGGGCTGCGCCCAGGTGCTGGCGGACTGGATGCTCACCGGCGACCCGGGCGTCGCGACGCAGGAGCTGGACTTCGCCCGCTTCGACCCGGTGCTGCTGGGGCAGCGCTGGATCCGCGAGCGCGCGGCGGAGGCGTACGACGAGGTCTACGACGTGTCCTTCTCCCACCAGGCCACGACGGTCATGCGCGGGCTCAAGACCAGCCCGTTCCACACGCGCATCCAGGACCTGGGCGGCGTCTTCGACGAGGCGAACGGCTGGGAGCGGGCGCTGTGGCACCAGCAGAACGCGGCGCTCTTCACGGACCCCGAGTTCCGCTCGCGGCCCGTCAAGGCCTTCGGTGCGGCGGCCCAGGCTGCGACCGCACTGCCGGATCCCGCGCTGGACCCGGAGCCGGACCTCGACGCTCCGGTGCCGGTCGTCGTGCCGCGCAGGGATGCCTGGGACCAGGTGAACTGGTCACCGATCGCCGCGGCCGAGGCCTGGGCGACCCGCAACCGCGTCGCCGCCTACGACATGACCTCGCTGACCCGGTACCGGGTGCGCGGGGCCGGCGCCACGGCGTGGCTTGAGTCGCTCAACTCGAACAGGGTGGGCAAGCTGCCCGGCGCGGTCACGTACTCGCTCATGCTCGATGAGACCGGCGGCGTCCTCTCCGACGTGACGGTCACGAGCCTGGGCGGCGAGGAGTACATGATCGGCGCGAACGGACCGCTGGACCTGGACCGGCTCACGCGCCTGCTGCCGGAGTCCGGCACCGTCGTGCTGGACGACATCACGACCTCGACGTGCTGCGTGGGCCTGTGGGGGCCTCGGGCTCGTGATGTTCTGGCCCCGATCACGGAGGGCGACATCAGCCACGAGGGCCTCCGGTACTTCCGCGCGGCGCGCATCCGCGTGGCCGGCGTCCCCGTCCTGGCCCTGCGGGTCAGCTACGTGGGAGAGCTGGGCTGGGAACTCTACACCGAGGCCGCGCACGGGCTGCGCCTGTGGGACGCGATCATGGCCGAGGGCGCCCAGCACGGCATCATCGCCGGTGGCCGCGCGGCGTTCTCGAGCCTGCGACTGGAGAAGGGCTACCGCGCGTGGGGCTCGGACGTGACGCGGGAAGACACTCCCGACGATGCAGGACTGGGCTTCGCGGTCCGCATGCAGAAGGATGGCGGCTTCGTGGGCCGCGACGCGCTCGAGGCGCAGCCGTCCCGCGGGCGCCGGCTCGTGGCGTTCGGCATGCGGATGGACGCGGGCAGGCCCGAGGCCGGTGCGCCGGTCTTCGCGACCGCCACGGACTCCGAGGGCGGATCCGCCTTCGTCTCCACCGAGGCCGCGACGGCGGAATCGTCCACCGGCCAGGCCGCAGACACCGAGGCCGTGGGCTGGGTGACCAGCGCGGACTTCGGCTACGTGACCGGTCAGGTGATCGGTCTCGCCTGGGTGCCGGCGGAGCACGCGGAGCCGGGCACGCGCCTGGGCATCATGCGCTTCGGTCGCGTGCTGGATGCCGAGGTCCTGGCCGAGCCGGTCTACGACGCAGGCATGGCACGCATCCGGCGGTGACGGGTCCGGGCGGGTGAGCGCGCAGGCTCACCCGCCCGGATGGACGACGGGGCTCTCGTTGTACGGGAAAGTATTCCTGTACAACGAGAGCCCCGTCGTACTGACTGGAGTGCGGTCAGTCGAGCACGAAGGTCTGCCCCGTCTCGATGCCCTCGACCGCGCGACGGTAGAGGTTGCCGACGGCCTCGTCGGAGGCGGGCGGGAAGCCGGGAAACGCGTCGTGGAAGTGCGTGGCCGACGCGAGGACCGTGGGGCTCGCGACGTTGAGGCGGATGCCGCGCGGCATCTCCCCGGCCGCGGCCATGACGAAGGACTCGATCGCGCCACTGGCCATGGCGGCGGCAGATCCCGTGGGGATGGCCGCCCGTGCCGTGACGCCCGTCGTCAGGGTGATGGATCCGCCGTCCCGCACGTGCGGGAGGCCCAACCGCACGACGTCCAGCTGCGCGAGCGCCTTCCCGTGGAAGCCGGACACGTAGTCCTCGCGCGTCAGCTGGGTGACGGGCTTGAAGGGGACGTGGCCCGCGGCGCAGATGATGGCATCGACCTCGCCCGTCTGCTGGAACAGGCGCTCGATCGAGGCTGGATCGTCGAGGTCGACCGACGGATCCGTGCTGCGGCCCACTCGGATGAGCTCGTGCCGCCTGACCTCCGCGGACCTCCCGTGCTTGCCGAATGCGTGCGAGATCGAGTGGCGGCGATCAATTCCCGCACAGCTCTTGTCCTCGTGTGGTTCAGCGCATAGACTGTTCTATAAGCAAATCGATCAACGAGGATCGATGGACGTTGCGAGTCGTGGCCCATCGGGTCGCCTTTCGACGCAGCGGAGCGGATGGACGAGGGGGTGGCCATGGCGATCGCGCAGGAGCCAGACGGAACTGTTGAGGACCAGACCTACGTGCTTCCCTTTTCCGATGCGGATCGGGAGCAGCTCATGGATCGGGCTGCGTATGTCACCCAGCTCATGGATCAGGCGACGGACGTGAGCGGCAGGACCAGCGCCTGCGGATCCCTGGGCCCACGGGAGGTGCTCGCGGCGCTGCGAGCCCTCGAGGTTGCTCGCCGCTGTGTGGAGAAAGCGAGCACGGACCTCCTGGCGGCCTACGGGCGGATGGGCGACAGCTCGGCGCACGGGTACCGGACGACGGCCGGGCTGCTGGTGGGCGAGTTCCGGATCACCGCTGGAGAAGCCAAGCGGCGTCTGCATCTGAGCGCGCAGCTGACCGACCGGATCTCGGAGTCCGGGGAGACGCTGGATCCTGTGAGGCCGGATATCGCCCGGGAGTTCGCCGACGGGCGGATCAGCGCCGATGAGGCGCGCAGCCTCTGCGATGCAGTCGAGTCGCTGCCGCCGTCGATGGCGGGTGCATACCAGGATCGGGTCGAGAAGACATTGGTCGAGCTGGCGCCCACGGTGCGCCTCAAGGACATTCCGGCGCTCTGCAACAGGATCATCCAGCACGCGGACCCGGACGGCGCGCTGCCCGTGTTCGAACCCGAGCCGCACAAGTACAACGTGACCCTGGCACAGCAGCGCAATGGCGACTGGCGCCTGCGGGGACTGCTGAGCGGACAGACGGGGACGACGCTCCACGCGCTGCTCTACGGCCGGATGAAGGATACAGATGTGCCCGTCACGGTGAAGCCGCACGCGGGGCACCAGGCCGCCGCAGAGAAGGCGACCGCAGAAAGTGCTTGCCCGGACGCGGCTGCTGCAGACACGAGTGGTTCAGACGAAGCGGGCGACGAGTACACCGGCGCCGCGTCGGCTGATGCAGAGGTCCCCCGGATCCCTCTCGAGACGGTTTGGGAGAGCACCTTCGTCAAGGTCTTCGCGGATGGTCGCGTCGACATCGAAGGGTTGACGGGGACTCTCGACGAGGAAGAGCCGCCGTTCGTTATCGGGCCCGACGGGTGGCCCCGTGCCCTGCCGGAGCGCATCCACGCCGAGGTGCAGCGCCTGCTGGCAGAAGTGAGAGCCGGAGGTCAGGACGTTGCCCAGTCTCTGGTCTGGGCGAAGATCCCCGGGCGACTGCCCGCCGGGATTTCTGATCGTCCAGAGGTGCACCCTGACCCGCACACCGGGGACTCAGAGGCTTCCACCTGCCCTTCTGATCAGCCGCCAGATCATGCGCCGGGCGACGCCTTCGTCGCGGGCGACGCGTGTGACACGGACGCCCCTGATCCGTGGCCCCGTGGAGGCCTCGCGCCCAGTGGCGTGCAGGAGAACGGGCAGCGATCCGACGTCCTGGTGCCGGATGCTGCCGCCAACGCGCCCGGAATCGAGCGGCACGACAGGTTCGGCTTCCTCCTGCGCTGTGTTGCGCGCGAACGGGTCCTCCACGGCGCTGATCATGCCCTCGTCATCTCGGCGCGTCCGGACGACCTCACGCGGCCCCACCGACTGCTGAGCACCCACACCGGAACCCCGGTGACGCTGTCCAGCACAGAAGCATGGTCGAACGCGGCGCAGACCTTCCTCCACCTGGTCGATGGGGGCGGGCGCACGCTGCAGATCACGTCCCAGGGCCGGTTCGCCACCCGGACCCAGATGGCGGTGCTCGCTGCCCGCGATCAGGGATGCACCTTCCCGGATTGCGACGCTCCCGCGGAGTGGTGCGAAGCGAACCACATCGTGCCCTGGGCGCTCGGGGGTGAGACGACGGTCGACAACCTGGCCCTCCTGTGTCCGTTCCACCACCGCTGGTTCGAAGGCTCCGGCTGGACGAGCATCTTCCGCAACGGGCTCCCCGCCTGGACCCCGCCCGCTCACGTGGACCGCCGCCGGCGCCCGCTGTTCCATGCACGCTTCCGCGTGGCGCTCCTGAACCTCCAGCCCCAGCTCTGGATGGAGGAGTAGGTGTGCGGGACAGTAGGCGGGCGAGCCCCGGCAAGGGAACCTCACGCGTCGATGATCAGGTCCGTCGTTGCCGTTGAGCAGCAGGGGAGGAACTTCCCGGCGTCGATCTCGCGCTGGCGGATGCCGCCCTGGTGATTCATCTCCACCTCTCCGGACAGCTTCACGGACTTGCAGGATCCGCACATGCCCTCCTGGCAGTTCGCGCCGATCCTCACGCCAGCCCGCTGCGCGACCTGCAGGATGCGCTCCTCCGGACCGATCCGCACGTTCAACTTGCTCCGGACGAACGACATCGTGATCGGTCCGTCTCCCACTGTCTGGAAGTCGGCGGGCGATGCGGCGTCCGCGTCCGCAGCTGCCGCAGGAGCACTGGCCATCTGCGTCTCTGCAGCGGCCTGGGAAGGCGGAGTGCCGGTGCCGTCGAGCGAGTCCTGAGTCCTCACAGTGGCAGGTGCCTCGGCGTGCGCAGCCGCCGTGGCCTCGGGCAGCGGGGTCTCCTCGGCCTCGGGGGAGGGGACGAAGACGTCCAACGCTGCGGACTGGGTGTCGTGGTAGTCCTGGACGGCCTCGGCGTACTCCTCTGCGAGCTCGCCGGCCAGCGCCACCTCTTCCCTGTACTCCTGCCGCACATCGGCAGCTCCCGTGAAGTACTCGACGTGGATCGCGGTGTCGTCGACGCCCACGTCCAGCAGCAGCTGGGTCGCGACGTCGAGGTAGCCCTCCGGCCCGCACGCGTACACGTGCCGGCCGTTGGCATCCGGTGCGACGTCCTCGATCATCGAGGTGGTGAGGCGACCGACCATGCCCTCCCACGTGCCGTCGACACTGCGGTCGCCCAGCGAGTAGTAGACGGTGATGCGGGAGTCGACGGAGGCGAGGTACTCCAGCTCGCGGGAGAACGCGAAGGTGCCCGGAGCCGTGCCGTGGTACAGGACGACGATGTCGGAGTACCCCGGCAGGGTGTGGATGGTCCGGATCATCGACATGATCGGGGTGATTCCGGACCCGGCGGCCAGGAGCAGGTAGCGAGGGCGGCGCTCGGCATCCGGCAGGTGGAACGCACCCACGGGGCCCAGCATCTCCAGCACTGTGCCGGGGCGCACGTTGTCGTGCACCCAGCCGGACACGCGTCCGTCCTCATCCCGCTTGACCGTGATGTCGAACGTCCACGGCTGGGTCGCGGCCGAGGAGATCGAGTAGCTGCGATCGACCGGCTCCGCATCCGGCCCGTCGACGGGGAACGCGATGCGGAGGTACTGGCCGGGGCGGAAGGCCAGCGGGGCTCCGTCGACCCGGCGGAAGACGAAGGTCATCATGCCGCCGGATTCCGGGACGATACCCACGCACTCGGCCATGAACTCCTGCGGGTTCCACGGGTTGAGCGCGACCGCCGCGCTCGCGGGGCCCGCGGTGGCGCCCAGCACGCGGTTCCAGGGCATCTCCAGATCGCGGATGCGCTGGGTGGAGGTCATCCACGGGTCAGTGCGAGGTGCTGCAGGTTCGGGTGCGGTTGATGCGTCGTCCGTGGCTTCGTCTGCTGCGGCAGCGGGTGCACTCGTCATGCGAGGTGCTCCTGCATCCGCTGGACGTACCAGTTGATGAAGGCCTCGACCTGGTACTCGCTGCGCATGTACGGGCCGGGCTCGTAGGCCGGGCTGGCGGTGCCGCGCTGGCACAGCTCGACGAAGGCGCGGTCCTGGATGTTCGTCTGCTTCCACGTGTGCGTGAGGGTGTCGAGGTCGTAATCGACACCTTCGACCGCGTCGTCCGGCACCAGCCACGTCGTCCGGACCAGCGTCTTGTCCGCAGCGACCGGGAAGGCGGCGAACGTGATCGCGTGATCGGACAGCAGGTGGAACCACGAGTTGGGCTGCAGGTGCATCGAGCAGCGTCCCAGCCGGAAGTCCGGCAGGTCGCCCAGCAGCCTCTTCGAGAGCCTCCGGCCGGAGGCGGAGAACGACTCACCGTGGCCGTCCAGCGGCTCGCGCGAGATGCGGAAGCCGGCCACGCGGGTGTCCAGCTCCTCGAGCACCTCGTAGGGGAGGCCGTAGCGCTCGCACCGCTGCTGCAGCTCCAGCTCCGCGTCCAGGTTCCGCTGCCACACCTCTGCCAGGTGGGGCGGGACGACCTCGTCCGTCAGGCCCCACGTGGGGAACAGCGAGCACGCCAGCTCCGGGTGGCCGTCGCAGTGGTAGCACTCGCGGTTGTTCTCCATCACCAGCTTCCAGTTGCCCTCCTCGATGAGGTCCTGCTGGTAGGCGACCTTCGTCCGGCCCAGGTCGTGCGGTGCGACATAGGGTCCGAAGAGCTTGGAGACCTCATCGAAGTCCTCCGGCGGCTCGTCCGCGAGGCACACGAAGATGAGGCCCGCGACCTCGCGCGAGTGCACGTTCTTGAGGCTGTAGCAGGACGGGTCGAAATCGAGCTCACCGGGCGCGGACGCGTGGATGAGTGCGCCCTCCGGCGTGTAGGTCCAGGAGTGGTAGGGACACACGATGTTGCCCGTGGTGCCGGACTTCTCCGGCAGCACGCGCGCACCGCGGTGCCGGCAGACGTTGTGGAGGGCGTTGATCCCGCCGTCGTCGTTCCGCAGCACGATGATCGAGTGCGGTCCGTAATCGACGGTGATGTAGTCGCCCGGCTCCCGCACCTCGGCGACGCTGCCGGCGAAGACCCAGTGACGTCCGAAGATCCCGTCCATGTCCGCGCTGAAGAAGGTGGGGTCCGTGTAGAACGGGGCGGCCAGCGACATGCCCTGCGGACGGTTGTCCAGCAGGCGGCGGTGCTCGGCGACGCGCTCCTGCGGAAGGGAATCGGTGAGGCGTCGGTTCGTACGGGGGGTGAGATTGACTGCGGCCACGAATCTTCTCCTTTGAGGGTGCCCATGCAGACGAGGTGATGCAGCTCACTGCTTGCTTCCGGCAACTGTAGGAACGACAGCGGGGCAGGAAAAGCGCAGGTTCTCGCAGGTCATCGTGCGGCTCATCCGCACGATCGGACCCGGCCGGAGCAACGATGCGCGGAAACGCGCGGATCGTCCTTCGCGGTGCAGGTGACAGCCGCACCGCAGAGGCCTCCCGGCCGCTCTGAGGGTGCTTGACGGACCCCCGGGCGACTTACAGACTGCGAGGACAATCGGCTGTCCGAC
This sequence comes from Candidatus Brevibacterium intestinigallinarum, assembly GCA_019117325.1. Lineage (GTDB taxonomy): Bacteria > Actinomycetota > Actinomycetes > Actinomycetales > Brevibacteriaceae > Brevibacterium > Brevibacterium intestinigallinarum. The sequence continues at coordinate 2,318 of DWZY01000386.1, read as the reverse complement.
GGAACCCTCAGCAGATCGGAGCTCAACGATGAGCAACAGTGCAGTCAGCTACGCAGGACCCGGCCGGGTCGAGGTCATCGACACCCCTTACCCGGAGTTCGAACTCAAGGACGGGCCAGGCGTGAACCCGGCCAACGTGGGCCGGCAGGTGCACCACGGCGTCATCCTCAAGACGATCGCCACGAACATCTGCGGTTCTGACCAGCACATGGTCCGGGGCCGCACGACCGCACCGGAAGGACTGGTGCTGGGACATGAGATCACCGGCGAGGTGGTCGAGGTGGGCCGCGACGTCGAGTTCGTGAAGGTGGGCGATGTCGTCTCCGTTCCTTTCAACATCGCCTGCGGCCGCTGCCGCAACTGCAAGGAGGGACAGACCGGCATCTGCCTGAACGTGAACCCGGACCGCCCCGGCTCCGCGTACGGCTACGTCGACATGGGCGGCTGGGTGGGCGGCCAGGCGGAGTACGTGCTGGTGCCCTACGCGGACTGGAACGTCCTGAAGTTCCCGGACCGGGATCAGGCGATGGAGAAGATCCTCGACCTCACGATGCTCTCCGACATCTTCCCCACCGGGTTCCACGGCGCCGTCAGCGCCGGCGTCGGTGTGGGTTCGACGGTCTACGTCGCCGGTGCGGGTCCGGTCGGAATCGCGGCGGCCACCTCGGCGCTTCTGCTCGGTGCGGCCTGCGTCATCGTCGGCGATCTCAACGAGGATCGCCTGGCTCAGGCTCGCGGATTCGGGTGCGAGACGGTCGACGTGTCCAAGGGTGACCCGAAGGACCAGATCGCGCAGATCCTCGGCGAGCCCGAGGTCGACTGCGGCATCGACGCCGTCGGCTTCGAGGCGCGCGGACACGGCAAGGATGCCAGCCACGAGGCGCCGGCGACGGTGCTCAACTCGCTCATGGACATCACCCGAGCCGGCGGCAGCCTCGGCATTCCCGGTCTCTATGTCACCGGCGATCCGGGTGCGGCCGATGAGGCGGCGAAGGAAGGGTCGCTGTCGATGCGCTTCGGCCTCGGCTTCGCGAAGTCGCATGTGTTCGTGACCGGTCAGTGCCCGGTGATGAAGTACCACCGCGGGCTGATGCAGGCGATCCTGCACGACAAGGTCTCGATCGCGAAGAACGTCAACGCGACACCGATCCCGCTCGAGGATGCTCCGCAGGGCTATGCGGACTTCGATTCGGGCGTGGCGAAGAAGTTCGTCCTCGACCCGCACGGTCTCATCACCGCCTGACGTTCGTTTCACGCGGCCTAGGTGGTACTTCTGGTCACAGAATTTCAAATCGACCGTGACCAGAACGACCACCTAGGCTGCACCCCTCACACCTCGGGCCATTCCCCGAAAAGTGGTCGCTAACGGATAGTGCGAAGTGAATTCCAGGTCGCTATCGGCTACTTCTGAGCGCTGAAAGTATCCGATAGCGACCTATTTCCTACATCCGCAGCTGGCCCTCAGCCCCGCTCCTCGTCCTCCAGCCGCGCGAATGCCAAGTGGGCGAGCGCCGCGGCTTGATCGCCGAGCAGACCGTCATCAAAGACCACCCTGGGCGAATGGTTCGTCTCGGCGTCCGGGTCGATGCCCTCGGGCGTCGCGCCGAGGAACACGAATGTGCCCGGAACCTTCTGCAAGACAAATGAGAAGTCCTCCGACCCCATCCGCGGATGTTCCATCTCGACGACCCGCTCGGACCCGAATACTGAGCCCAGTCGCTCGAGCACGACCGTCGACTCGGCAGGGTTGTTCACGGTCACGGGGAATCCCACTTGGAAGTCCACCTCGGCGGTGCAGCGGTGAGCCCGGGCGATGTTCTCGGCGATCTCCGTCACCCGCTCCTGCAGCAGGGCCACAGACTCGGCGGAGAGGAAGCGGATGGAGGCGGTGAGCTTCGCCGAGTCCGGGATGACGTTGCTGGCCTGCGCGGCTTCGAGCTGAGTAACCGAGACGACGACGGGATCGAAGATGTCGAAGGACCGACCGGTCATCGTGTTCAGGGCCAGCACCACCTCGGCGAGCGCCGGCACGGGGTCGCGGGTCGCCTGCGGTTGGCTGCTGTGTCCGCCGGCCCCGTGGATGGTGAGGTTGAGGTCGGCGAAGCCGGCCATGAGCGGCCCGCCCTTCGTCGTGAAGCGACCTCGCACATCGGCTTCGACGTGGATGCCGTAGGCCGCGACGACCGGGACTCCGGCGGCCTCGAGCACGCCCTCGGCGATCATCGGCTCGGCCCCGCCTTCGACCTCCTCGGCGGGCTGGAACATGAAGATGATCGATCCGGGGATCTCCTCGCGGTGAGCGGCGAGCAAGCGTGCGG
>DWZY01000385.1 GCA_019117325.1 Candidatus Brevibacterium intestinigallinarum | reverse complement strand
GTCACGTGGACCGCCGCCTGCTTCCGCAGCCACGTTCCGTCCGTGGGGCAGAGCACCTCGATGAACTCGTCAGCCGGAGCGCTGTCCTCAGCAGCCGCGCCGCCGAACAGCGTCGCGGCATCACTCGCACCCGCGCCACGCACGCGCACCTGCGTGCGCGGCCGCGAGCCCGCCAGCAGGTCGAACATGAGGTGGGCGATCGTCCGCTCGTCGGTGATACGGCGCTCGAGGTCCTCCACTGCGGCAGGGGACCCGCCGTCCGCCTGGGGCAGCCCCAGCGCTGACAGCTCTTTCCGACGGATCGCGCGCGCCGTCGCGCGCGTGCGCTGGAACAGCGCATCCAGGACCTCGATGGGCCCCGTCAGCGTGAGGATGCCCGAGTCATCGTCACAGCGCTCGAGCTGGACCCTGCGACCCCTGCGCGGAGCCTCCGGGTCCGGAGGGATCGGATCGAGGCTGCGGATCCGATGACGCGAGAGCTTCTCGAACTGGTCCATCGACAGGTCAGCAGGCAGAGAGTTGAGATAGCGGTCGAGCGCCTGCACCTGGGGAAGCGGGAGCAGCGCATCATCCACCCGGTAGCTCCTGCGCGCGATGCGAGCGAACGGGAGCCGCCCCTGCGCGATCGAGGCGAGGAGGTTGTGGAACCCCAGGAACCAGACGACCGCGACGGACGCCTGATGCCTCACCACCGCGCGCTTCGCCTTGCCCGAGCGAGCAGAGAGGATCACGAGCACATCCGTGTCCAGCAGCTCTCCCGCCCGGGCAGTGAGGCGCGGATCCTCTTCCGCCCATTCCGCCGCATCGGCCGCCTCGCCATCATCTCCGCCCAGAACGGCCGGGACGGACAGGAAGCGCTCCAGCCGCTCTGCCCCGTCGTGGCGATTGAGCAGGCGCACCAGCACGAAGGCAGCCAACTGAGCGGCCTCGATCGCCTGATGCCTGCCGATGTCCATCGTCGAGGCCGACCACTGGCGCAGCAGGCCGACGGAGGAGAAGTCATCCTCCGCGGCCTCCGCGCCAGCACCAGCACCAGCACCAGCACCAGCACCAGCCTCCCGGACCTCGGGCGCAGGCGCGCGTCGAGACAGGCCCGCAGCAGGGTCAGGCTGGAGAACTGCCTGCGTCGCCGGTCGCGGCATCGACGCCGGCGCAGCCGGGTCCTCCACCCCGCCAGAGGCGTCGCCCGGAGCGTCGCATGGCGTGCCACCCGGAGCGCTGCCCGACTCCTCAGGCGTCACGCCAAAGACTCCTCTATCGACCGCACTGATCGCTCGCCGAACATCGTCGACTGTCTGAATCCGCAGCGCGGGACGCTCCTCTGCGTCCGCCGCACTGCGCCGGTGAGTCGAACCTGTCACGAGACGCCCCCTCGAGTCATCATCACTCACATCGTCCGATCGAACCACTCTGTTCGATATGCTATTCATTCTAGTCGCACCTTCGTTCGATATACAACCCCTTTTATTAGAACATTTCTGCGGAGTGCACGCCCTGCTCCGCACACAGCAGAGAAGGGCTCCCGACCCTTCAGGATCGGGAGCCCTTCAGATGCAGGAGCCCTTCACGCGCACGGGGCGCCGTCAGTGCAGCACCCGTCAGCGCACCACTCTCACTCGATGCGGTCCTTGTCCGGGAACGGCGGCAGGAAGTCCGGGTAGTCGGCCGGCACGGTGCCGGGGAACTGCGGCGGACGCTTCTCCAGGAACGACTCGACGCCCTCGCGCGCATCGGCCTGCTGCCCCAGCTCGAAGATGAGCCGCGAGTCCTGCTGGTGCGCCTCCCACGGTGACGAAGCCGTCAGCATGCTCCACAGCAGCTGGCGGCTGGCCCCCAGCGAGACCGCGGACGCTCGCTCAACGATCGCCAGTGCCATCTCCCGCGCCGTCGCCAACAGTTCCTCGGGCGCCACGACGCGGGAGACCAGCCCACCCGCGCGCGCCTCCTCCGCATCGAACACCCGGCCCGTGTACACCCAGTCCAGCGCCTGCGTGATGCCGACGATGCGGGGCAGGAACCAGCTCGAGGCGGCCTCGGGAACGAGCCCGCGGTGCGCGAAGACGAAGCCGAACCGCGCGTCCGTCGACGCGATCCGCATGTCCGTGGGCAGCGTCATCGTCGCGCCGATCCCCACCGCGGCACCGTTGATCGCGCTGATGATGGGCTTGCGCAGCGACGCGAAGGCGAGCGCCACCTGCCCGCCGCCGTCGCGACGGAAGCCCGCGACCGTGGGGCGCGCGTCGTCGACGCCCTCGTTCTCCCCGTCGGCCTCGGCGTGGTTCTGCGCCTTGAAGTCGAAGGTCGAGCCGCCGCCACTCAGGTCCGCACCCGGGCAGAAGAACTTCCCGCGCCCGGTGAGGATGACCGCGCGCACGTCATCGTCGTTGTCCGCGCGGTGCGCCGCTGCGATGAGGTCGTCCCGCATCGTCCCGTTGAAGCCGTTGCGGCTGGGCGGGTTGTCGATCGTGATCGTCGCGATCCGGTCCGCGACCTCGTAGTCCAGCGTTGTGTAGTCGCGCGCCCTCGCGCCGCCCGCCGAAGCACCGTCTGCCGTCATGTCCACTCTCCTCATCGAAAGCCTGCTGCAGCGTCCGCGGCTGGACACCGCCGGACCCACGCCTAATCTAACGTTCGTTCACCAGTCGCGCGACCGCGTCCCACCCTCACACCGCCAGAACACCGTCGCCGAGGCCGCACTCGGTCCCAGCCGACCGGCATCGCCCAGCCGGGCCAGGCAAGCCGGACCAGCCTCACAGGATCCCGCGGTACGCCCCGCCGTCGATGAGGAGGCTCTGGCCGGTGATGTAGCCGGCCTGCGCGGAGGCGAGGAACGCGCACGCGGCCCCGAACTCCTCGGGCTGCCCGAACCGACGGGCGGGGATGCCGGCAGCGGCGGCGGCCCGGACCTCGGCGATGGGGGTGCCCGAGGCCTGGGAGGCGGCCTCCTGCCCCGACTGCAGGCGGGCGGTGTCGAAGGAGCCCGGCAGCAGGAAGTTGATCGTCACGTTCGCGTGGGCGACCTCGCGGGCGATGCCTGCGAGGAATCCAGTCAGGCCGGCGCGCGCGCCCGAGGACACGTCCAGCCCTGCCAGCGGCGTCTTCACCGAGGCCGAGGTGATGTTGACGATCCGCCCGAACTCCCGCTCGACCATCCCGTCGAGGACCCGCCGCACCAGTGCGATGGGCGTGACCATGTTGCTCTCCACGCCCGCGCGGATCGCGTCGTCGTCGACGGCGGCGAAGTCGCGGAACGGCGGGCCGCCGTTGTTGTTGACGAGGATGTCGACCGCGTCGTCGGCCGCCTCGATGAGCTCGCGCTGGACGCCCACATCAGCGACGTTGCCGACGACCGTCCGCACCTGCGCGCCGGTCGCGTCGCGGATGTCCTGCGCGGCGGCCTCGAGTGCAGCCTCCGTCCTGCCGTTGAGGACGACGCTCGCCCCCGCCTGTGCCAGCGCGAGAGCACACGCCCGCCCGAGGCCGCCGCTGGACGCGCAGACAACCGCCCGCTTCCCTGCGATTCCCAGATCCATGGAGACTCCTTCTGATGTGTGTGGTCCTGCGCCAGGCCGCCGTTGTGGGCGCACTTCCTACACGATGCGCTCGTGGTGGCTGTAGGCGTTGAAGCGGGTGCCGCGGTTGAAGCCCACGACCGTGATGCCCTGCTCACGACCCAGGTCGACGGCCAGCCCGGACGGGGCGCTCACCGCGGACAGCATGGGGATTCCCGCCATCGACGCCTTCTGCACCAGCTCGAAGCTGGCCCGGCCGGACACCTGCAGCACCGTGTCATGCAGTGGCAGCATGCCCTGCTGCAGCGCCCAGCCGATGACCTTGTCGACCGCGTTGTGGCGGCCCACGTCCTCGCGGACGGCCAGGAGTTCGGCACGGTCGGCGACTCCGGCCCCTTCCCGCACCAGCCGGAACAGACCGGCCGCGTGCACGCCGCCGGTCGAGCCGAACAGCGTCTGCTCCTCCCGCAGCGCATCCGGCAGCCCCAGCAGCGTCTTCGCCGTCACCAGGGGCGCCGCGACCGGCCCGTCCTCACTCATCGCGTCGAGCAGGATCGGGAAGGCCGAGCTCCGCTGCACCGCCTCGATCGATGCCGTCCCGCAGATCCCGCACGCCGACGACGTGTACACCTGCCGCGCCCTGTACACCTCCGGATCCCACGTGCCGGGCTCCAGCGACACTCGCGCGACGTTGAGGTTCCGCGTCCCGTCCGGGTCGATGCCAGCGGCGAAGTCGACCTGGCGGATCTGCGCCCAGTCGGTCACGATCCCCTCGCTCAGCAGGAAGCCCGCGATGAGCTCGACGTCGTCACCGGGGGTGCGCATCGTGACCGTGAACTGCTCGCCATCGAGCCGCACCTCCAGGGGCTCCTCGCCCGCCAGCGCGTCTGCCCGAGCATCGAGCAGACCGTCCTCGCCGAACCGCCGCACCCGCGTCCGCACCGTCCTGCGCATCGCCGCCGCCTCCTCCTCAGGACCCGCTCACCGCGGGTCCGACTCCCGTCCGGCCTCGCTGCCGGCCTCGGGTCCAGTCTCCCGCACCCACGCCACGTATCCGCCGGCCAGGTCGATGAACCGCAGGTCCGCTCCCGAGGCCGTCTCCCGCGCTGCTCCCGACTCCCCGTCCAGCGGTGCACCGTCCTGTGCCGCTGCCTCCC
>DWZY01000384.1 GCA_019117325.1 Candidatus Brevibacterium intestinigallinarum | reverse complement strand
CGCCGAGGCCGCAGCTGGCTCGGAGACTGCGGAGCCGAGCGAGGCGGTCGCGTCGGAGCCGGACGAGTCAGTGCCGGACGCACCCGAGGCGGACGCTCCCGAGCAGGCCGAGGCGAGCGAGCAGCCGAAGGCCGCAGACGAGTCTGAGATTGCTGACCAGGCTGAGGCAGAGGAACGTCTGCGCGAGGTCGACGCCGAGTTCGACCAGGAGACCGTCGACGAGCTCGACGAGATCCTGCGCGCATCGGAGTCCGAGGAGCCGGCCGAGGCCGAGGTCGAGGAGACCGCTGAGGACTCCGCGACCGACGACACCGAGGCAGGCGATGCCGAGGTCGACGACGTCGAGAACTCTGCGGCAGCGGAAGCCGACACCGAGGTGCCCGACGCTGAGGACAGCACGGACCGGGCCGAGGACGCGGAGGACGACGCGACGGAAGATCCGGCCGAGGAGCCGCAGGAGGCACCCGCCCAGGAGTCCCCGAACCGGGCCGCCCAGGACGACGAGGAGAGCGATGACGAGGATGACCCGGCCGACGATGAGGAGCTCACGGAGCCTCTCTTCGACCTCTGAGCACCCGCGCTCAGCGGACCCGATGGTCTGCGGCCGCGCTGGTGCCTCGCTGCGCGGGGGAGGGCCCCGATGACGGGACTCGACTTCGACGGACTGCTGCTGGACCTGGACGGCTGCGTCTACACGGGACGCGCGGCGGTCCCCGGAGCGGCGCAGGCCCTCACGGGCCTGGCCGAGGCGGGCATCCCCGTCGTCTACCTCACGAACAATGCCTCGAGGTCCGCGGACGAGGTCGCCAGCCACATCAGCTCGTTCGGCATCGACGCGCGCCCGGAGCAGGTGCTGACCTCCGGAATCGTCGCCGCCCGCGAGCTCGCCGCGACCGTGCCCGCGGGCGCCCCCGTGCTGGTGGTCGGCTCGCCGGCGCTCGCCCAGCAGGTGCTGGCGGCGGGCCTCGAGGTCGTCGACTCGGCCGCGGACGCTCCCGTCGCGATCGTGCAGGGCCACTCCCCGAACACCGGCTGGCGGCAGCTCGCCGAGATCTGCCGGGCGGTCCGTGCCGGTGCGCAGTGGTGGGCGACCAACCTCGACCGGACCTTCCCGCTGGAGGACGGGCAGATGCCGGGCAACGGTGCGTTCGTGCGGGTCGTCGAGGAGACCACGGGCGCTCACCCGCGCGTCGCCGGCAAGCCGGCGGCATCGATGATGCGTGCGGGCACCGCAGCACTGGGTGCGCAGCGGCCGCTCATGGTCGGCGATCGCCTCGAGACCGATATCGCAGGAGCCCGTGCCGCAGGGATGACGGCAGGCCTGGTCCTCACCGGGATCCACGGGGAGGAGGACGCGCTCGCCGCGCCCGCCCAGCAGCGCCCGCACGTCATCCTCGACAGCCTGCTGGACCTCCTGCCGGGCGGTGCCCCGCGGAGGCTGCCGTGAGCGAGTCCGCACCGGTGCCGGGCGGCGGACTGCCCGTGCGCGAGTGGGAGCAGGCGCTCGCCCGCCTCGACGAGGACGCCGCGGACCAGCGCACGGCGAGCGCCCAGTCCCTGCTGGCAGACCTCGAGGCCGCACTCGAGGACCTCTGACGTGCCCGCACTCCGACCCACCGCCCCCGGCCGCCTCGACACCGTCCTGCCCGCTCTGGGGCTGGCCTCCTCCCGCACCCGTGCGGCGCGGGAGATCCGGGCGGGACGAGTGCGTGTCGACGGTGCTGTCGTCCTGCGCCCCTCAGCGCACGTGGATGCGGGCGTGCTCGTGGAGATCGACGAGCCGGAGCCCTGGGTCGCGCGCAGCGCCCACAAGCTGCTGGGAGCTCTCGACGATCTGGCACAGGACGGAGCGCTGACCGCAGACACCGTGGTGGGAACCGTGTGCCTCGACGCCGGCGCGTCGACGGGCGGCTTCACCCAGGTGCTGCTGGCGCGCGGGGCGGCCGCGGTCCACGCGGTCGACGTGGGGCACGAGCAGCTCGTTCCGGAGATCGCCCGCGATCCGCGCGTCCACGACCTCCCGGGCACCAATGTGCGCGCACTCACCCGGGACGCACTCGCGGCGGCGGGCGGAGCGCCGTTCCACCCGGACGGCACCGTCGACCTCGTCGTCGCCGACCTCAGCTTCATCTCCCTCACCCTGGTGCTCGACGCCCTGCTGGGGGTCTGCCGACCGGGTGCCCCGCTGCTCCTCATGGTGAAGCCCCAGTTCGAGCTGGGGCGGTCCGCGCTCGATCGGCACGGGGTCGTCACCCGGCCCGAGGACCGTGCGCGCGCTGTCGACCGTGTCGTCTCCGCACTGGAGGAGCACGGCGCAGTGGTCCTCGCGACCGCTCCGTCACGGCTGCCCGGCCCGGCCGGCAACATCGAGCACTTCGTTCTCGCCACGGCACCGGGAGGATCCTCCCAGCCAGCCGGAGGGGGAACCTCCGCGAACCGGGATGCTCCATCGGATACCGTGGAGCGCGGTGCGCCGCCCGCGGGCGGCGCCTCACCAGACCCTGCCCCCAGCTTCGAGGATGGCCCGTGACCAGACGGATGCTGATCGACCTCCACCCGCGGCGCGAGAACGCCAGGAGGGCCACCGAGGCCGTCTGCGCGGAGCTGGGAGCGAACGACATCGTCCCGGTCATGTCCCTCTCCGCCCACGATGTGCTGACCTCCTACGGCGATGCGCGACCCAACGGGATCGACGTCGTCGACGACGGACACCTCCTGGAGGCCGCGGAGGACTGCGAGCTCATCATCGTGCTGGGCGGCGACGGGACGATCCTGAGGGCGGCGGAGCGGTTCCGCAGCCTCGACGTGCCCGTCGTCGGCATCAACCTGGGGCACGTGGGCTTCCTGGCGGAGAGCGAGTCCGCGGACCTCGACGAGACCGTCCGCCGTCTGGTCGCCCGCGACTACGACATCGAGCAGCGGATGGCGCTCGACATCACGGTCCGCCTCGAGGGGCAGATCATCCACCGCGCGTGGGCGCTCAACGAGGCGACGGTGGAGAAGGGCCCCGGCACCCAGATGATCGAGCTGAGCGTGGGCATCGACGATCGACCGGTGTCCACCTTCGGCTGCGACGGCGCGATCCTCGCGACCCCCACCGGCTCGACCGCCTACGCGTTCTCCGCCGGCGGCCCCATCGTGTGGCCGGACGTGGAAGCACTCCTGCTGGTCCCCATCAGCGCGCACGCCCTGTTCGCGGAGCCCCTGGTCACCGGCCCCTCCTCCGTCATCGCCGTCGAGTACCGGTCCCGGCACCCGGAGGAGTCCGCGGTCCTCTGGTGCGACGGGCGGGAGGAGATCACCGTGCCCAGCCGCGCGCACATCGAGGCATGCCGGTCCGCGCAGCCGCTCACGCTGGCCCGCATCCAGCGCGGCCCGTTCACGGACCGACTGGTGCGGAAGTTCCAGCTGCCGGTCGACGGCTGGAGGGGCCCGGCAGGGGAGGCGGGATGATCACCTCGATCGGCATCGAGAACCTGGGCGTCATCACCTCCGCCCACATCGACCTGGGCTCCGGCCTCACGGCAGTGACGGGCGAGACCGGTGCGGGCAAGACGATGTTCATCACCGCGCTCGATCTGCTGACGGGCGCCCGCGCAGACGCCTCGGCCGTCCGCCGTGACGCGGACCGGGCGACCGTCGAGGGAATCTTCGCGCTGCCGGAGGGCGGATCCGCCGCCGCGACCCGCATCGAGGAGGCCGGGGGAGACGCGGACGACGAGGCCGTGCTGACCCGGACCCTCCCGCGCGAGGGACGCGCCCGCGCCACCGCCGGCGGGCGGACTGTCCCGCTGGGCGTGCTGCGGGACGTGGGAGCGGACCTCGTGAGCATGCACGGCCAGTCCGAGCAGCTGACCCTGCGCGGCCAGGCCCAGCAGCGCGCCCTCCTCGACGCGCTCACCGGCGAGGACGGAGCGGTCGCACGGCAGGCGTACACGGAGGCGTTCGATGCGCATCGCGCCCTCACCGCGGAGCATGCGCGCCTCGAGGAGACCCGATCGGAGCGGGCCGCGCGCATGGACTTCCTGCGCACCGCGCTCGAGACGATCGACGAGGTCCGGCCCAACCCGGGCGAGGACGCGGAGCTCACAGCGCTGGCCGCCCGACTGGGAGCGGCCGAGGAGCTCCAGCAGTCCGCCGGCCGCGCCCACGACCTCATCATGGGCAGCGACTGGGACGACGCGGTGAGCGCGACGGGTCTCGTCGCCCAGGCGACCGAGGCACTGGGGCGCGCGGCGACAGTCGACGAGTCGCTCACCGGCGTGCTCGAGGCCCTCGACGACATCGCCGTTCGGATGGCCGATGCGGGTGCGGACCTGTCGTCGTACCTCGCGGGCTTCGGCGACGACGAGGGGATGTCGCTCGAGCAGACGGAGGCGCGGCGCGCAGCGCTGGGATCGCTCAGCGCCTACGGCGAGGACCTCGATGCAGTGCTCGCCTTCGAGGAGCAGGCTGGCCGGGAGCTGCTCGAGCTGGAGAACTCCGAGGCGAGCCTCGGGGACATGGACGCCCGACTCGCCCGCGCCGCGCAGCGACTGGAGGACGCCAGCCAGGACCTGCGCGCGGTGCGCCGGGCCACGGCTGAGGCGTTCTGCGCGGAGGTCGGCGCAGAGCTGGCGGCCCTCGCCATGCCGCACGCTTCGCTCGAGTTCGCGGTGGCAGAGGCACAGCCGGCCGCGCACGGCGCGGATGATGTGCGTCTCCTCTTCCGGTCGCACACGGCGGCCGATCCCACCGACATCGGCCGCTCGGCCTCGGGCGGTGAGCTGTCGCGCATCATGCTGGCGATCGAGGTGGTGCGGGCCCGCACGGAGACGTTTCCCACGTTCGTCTTCGACGAGGTCGACGCGGGCGTGGGCGGTGCGGCCGCCGTGGAGATCGGACGCAGGCTCGCCCGCCTGGCGACATCCTCGCAGGTCATCGTCGTGACGCACCTGCCGCAGGTGGCCGCGTGGGCGGATCACCACCTGGTCGTCCGCAAGACCGACGAGGGGACCGGCGCGGTCTCCGGCGTCCGTGAGCTGACGGGCGAGGATCGCACTGAGGAGCTCGCCCGCATGCTGGCGGGCGTGTCCGACTCCGCCTCCGCGCGGGCGCACGCCGAAGAGCTGCTCCAGGACGCGGACGCGTCGAAGTCAGGGTTCCGCGCGGAACTGATGGGATGATGTCCTCACCATGATTCTGCGCAGAACCCGAGAGCGGGTGGACACCGACGCACCGGTGGGTCCGGCGATCGTCCGGATCGATCGGCGGACGAAGGACCTCACGAAGCGGCTCCAGCCCGGAGACATCGCGATCATCCGCCACGCGGACATCGACCGCGTGTCTGCAGAGGCCCTCGTCGACTGCCGACCCGCCGCGGTGCTGAACGCGCACCGGTCCGTCTCCGGCGCCTACCCCAACCTGGGCCCCGGCATCATCGTCTCCGCGGGCATCCCGCTCATCGACGACTTCGGCGAGGACCTCTTCGACGGGCGCGTCGAGGAGGGCGAGGAGCTGTCGCTGCGCGACGGATCGCTGGTGCGGGGCGACGAGACGATCGCCACCGGCACCGTGCAGACGACGGACTCGATCGCCGCGGCGATGTCGGACGCCGAGTCCGGGATGTCGGCCGTCCTGAGCGACTTCGTCGAGAACACCGTCGAGTACATCCAGAAGGACACGGACCTGCTGGACGACGGCCTCCAGGTGCCGCAGGTCCGCACGTCCTTCCGGGGACGCCACGCGCTCATCGTCGTCCGCGGGTACCACTACAAGGAGGACCTCGCGATGCTGCGCCCCTACATCCGCGAGCACCGTCCGGTGCTCATCGGAGTGGACGGCGGAGCGGACGCGATCATGGAGGCCGGCCACCGGCCGGACATGATCGTGGGCGACATGGACTCCGTGTCCGACGCCGCGCTCACCAGCGGTGCGGAGATCGTCGTGCACGCGTACAAGGACGGCCGCGCTCCGGGCGTGGAGCGCGTGACGGATCTGGGCGTCGAGTGCGTCACCTTCCCCGCCTCCGGCACCAGCGAGGACATCGCGATGCTGCTGGCCGACGACAAGGGCGCCCAGCTCATCGTCGCGGTGGGCACGCACGACACCCTCATCGAGTTCCTCGACAAGGGCCGCAAGGGCATGGCCTCGACGTTCATCACGCGCCTGCGCGTGGGCAGCAAGCTGCTGGACGCGAAGGGCGTGTCCCTCCTCTACCGTCAGCGGATCGGCACGGCCCAGCTCATGCTGCTGGCGCTCGCCGGCCTCGTCGCACTGGGCGCGGCGGTGTCCGCGACAGCAGCGGGCCAGACCGCCTTCGGTCTCCTCGCGGCCCAGTTCGACGGATTCTTCCAGTGGCTGGGGAACCTGTTCGGCGGATCCTCCGCTGAAGCGCTCTCCGCCCTCACCCAGTCCACGACACCCACGAACTGAGCACCCCGTGATCGATTTCCGCTACCACCTCGTCTCCCTCATCTCCGTCTTCCTCGCACTGGCGGTCGGCATCGTGCTGGGCGCCGGTCCGCTGCAGGGACCCATCGGCAGCTCGCTCACCTCGCAGGTGGACGGGCTGCGCGCGGACCGCGACCAGCTCCGGACGGAGCTCGACGTGTCCCGGTCGGAGACCCAGCAGACGGCGGCCTTCGTCGAGGCGACCGCATCCGATCTCGTGGCCGACGCGCTCACCGACCGCACCGTGGTCCTCGTCCGGGCCGACGGCGCGGACAACGATCAGGCGGATGCGGTGAGCGCGCGCATCGACGAGGCCGGCGGGCGCGTGGTCTCCGACCTCAACCTCACCGAGACGACCTTCGCCGCGCCGGACGCGGAGCTCGTGACCGCCCTGCGCGAGGCGGACGCGTCCCTGCCCGATGACGACGGTGCGGCACTGAACCAGAGCCTCGCCCGGGCGCTCGGCACCCAGCCGGCCGCGGACGAGGCCGAGGGCGAGGAGTCCTCTCCCGCTCCGGAGGGCGACGCGACCGAGGACCCGGAGGACGAGGCTGCCACCGAGGCCCGCGATGCCTCGGAGGCCCTCTTCACCGCGCTCTCGGACGCCGGTCGGATCGAGCGCGGCGAGTGGAGCGAGGCGGACGCGGTCGTCCTCCTGGGCCCCGACGTCGCACAGGAGGCGACACCGGACCCCACGCCCAGCGGTTCCCCGTCACCGGACACCGCCGAGGACCGCTCGGCCGCGGCGCAGGCGCTGGCAGGATTCTCCGCCGCCCTGGCCGGAGAGACGACGACCGTCGTCGCGGGCCCCACGGCCTCGGCGGCGGCCGGTCTCCTGGCCGACCTGAGATCGGACCGCGTCGATCTCTCGACCGTGGACGGCACGGACCTCGCGACGGGAGCCGTCCTGGTGCCGCTCGTGACGCAGGCGGCGCTCGACGGCGAGTTCGGCGACTTCGGGACGGGACAGGGCGCCACCGCGGTCCTGCCGGACACCGCGCAGTGATGCGCAGGAGGAGCACCCCGCTCCTCGCACGACAGCGGACGGTCACGAGCGGAGGAAGCGGAGCATGAGCGGATCGAGTGCAGCGGGCGGTCTCCTGCGGGCCGCAGTGATCGGGCTGGCGGCCGGTGCTGCCACGGCCGTGGCGATGCGCCTGCGCACGCGCGCGGAGGAGCGCTTCCCGCAGCTGGTGCGCACGAACCACGCCGGCAACCCGGTGTCGCTGGCGGAGGGCCCCGTCGTCGCCGGCGGCCTGCTCATCGCCGCGGCCGGCGTGCCCGGCGCGTCCGCACGCACCGCAGCGATCGCGGCTGTGGGTGCGGCCGGTGCACTGGGCGCGGTCGACGACTTCGCGGAGCGCGGCGCGTCGAAGGGCCTGCGCGGACACTTGGGTGCGCTGCGCCGCGGCGAGGTGACGACCGGGGCACTCAAGGTCCTGGGCATCCCCGCCGCGTCCGTCGCGGCGGCTGCGCTGCTGCGGACGAACGCCCGGACGCCACTGGGCCGACTGGCGGATGCCGTGCTGGCCGGCGGGGTCATCGCGGGCACCGCCAACCTGCTCAACCTGCTCGACCTCCGACCCGGGCGCGCGCTCAAGGCGGGCCTCGTGCTCGTCGCGGCGCAGGAGGCCCTGGACAGCCGGACGGCGCACGCCGGATCCCGCGCCCTGGGCGGCGGCGTCCTGGGCGTCGCCGCCGCGGCGCTGCCGGACGACCTGCGCGGGGAGACGATGCTGGGCGACGCCGGCGCGAACGCGCTGGGCGCGGCGATCGGCCTGCGCAGCGCTCTTACGGCGTCGCGGCCGCGACTCGTGTGCGAGCTCGCAGCACTGGCGGCGCTGACGCTCGCCAGCGAGCGGATCTCCTTCACCCGCGTCATCGAGCAGACGCCGGGACTGCGCGAGCTCGACGCACTGGGACGCTGATGCCGCGTCTGCTGCGCTTCGCGGCGTCGACGGCGCTGCTCGTGTCCGTCGCGACGCTCCTGTCCCGACTGGTCGGGTTCCTCCGCTGGATCGTCTTCTCCCCGACGGTCGGGGCGGGTGCCGTGGGCACCGCCTACCAGTCGGCGAACCAGGTGCCCAACATCCTCTTCGAGGTCGTCGCCGGCGGTGCCCTGGCCGGTGCGGTCGTCCCACTGCTGGCCGCGCCGCTCGCACGGGCGGACACGCGGACGGCCTCCCGGATCGCGTCCGCACTGCTCACCTGGTCCGTCGCCGTCACCCTCCCGATCGCCGTCGCCGTCGCGGTCCTGAGCCGTCCGATCGCCGGCATCCTGCTGGGCGATCCCGCACAGGTCGAGTACGCGTCCGGGTTCCTCCTCGTCTTCGCGCCGCAGCTGGTCCTCTACGGGATCGGGGGAGTGCTCACCGGCGTACTCCAGGCGCACCGGAAGTTCCTGTGGCCGGCCTTCATGCCGCTGCTGTCCAGCCTCATCGTCATCGGCGTCTACGTGGGCTACGCGCAGATGCGAGGGCCCGAGGTCGCCACCAGTGACACGACCGCGCTGGCACTCCTGGGGTGGGGAACGACCGCGGGTGTCGCCGCACTCGCCCTGCCGCTCGCGCTCCCGACCGCGCGGACCGGACTGCGCCTGCGGCCCACCCTGCGCTTCCCCGCAGGAGCCGGACGGCGCGCGATCCGGCTGGCCGCCGCGGGCATGGCGGTCCTGCTCGCACAGCAGGCGGCGACCCTCATGGTCATGGTGATCTCGAACCGCGTGGGCGGCGCGGGCGTCTTCGTCGTCTTCAGCTACGTGCAGGCCGTCTACCTGCTGCCGTACGCGGTGCTGGCGGTGCCCATCGCGACGATCGCGTTCCCGCGTCTCTCAGAGCTGGCCTCCGACCCCCAGGCGACGGAGGACACGGACCGGATGATCGCCCGCACGTCCCGGCTCATCGTCGTGCTGGGCCTGCTGGGGGCCGCGCTGCTCACCGCCGCGGCCGGACCGCTGGGGCACTTCTTCAGCGGGCTCGACGCGGCCCGGTCCGAGGCCGCGGGCGTCTTCCCCGCCCTGAGCGACACGGTCCGCATCATCGCGTGGGCGGTGCCCGGCTGGTGCTTCGTCGCCTGGGGGACCCGCGTCTTCTACGCGCTCGAGCGGTCCCGGACCTCGGCACTCGCGACCGCGGTCGGCTGGTCCGCCGTCGCGCTGGGGGTCCTCGCGGGCACGCCGCTCGTCGTCGCCGACCCCGCCCCGCGCACACTCCTCCTCGTGGGTGCCGCGCACGTCCTGGGCATGACGATCGCCGCGCTCGTCCTGCTCCTGAGCATCCGCCGCGCCCGCGGCGCGGCCGCGCTGACGGGGCTGCCGCGCACCCTGCTCGTCGCGGGCGCCGGCGCCGTGCTGGGAGCCATCGCGGGCACGCTCACGGCGAACGGCCTCGGCGGTCTGCTGGGACACGCACCCGTGGCCGCGGTCCTCGCAGGTCTGGCGGCGGGCACGGCCGCCGTCCTGGTGGGCGCGGCCGTCGTCGCCGCGGGCGATCGTGCGACGCTCGCCCACGTGCGCGCACTGCGGTGAGTCCCGGGCGCTAGTCTGGTGACCGACAGTCGCGGGGGCACCCGCGGCGACGACGCTGACGGAAGGTCGACACCCGCATGCGCATCCTCATCGTTCTGGGCACCTCGACGGGCGGCGTGGGAACGCACGTCGCGGCCCTGGCCCGCAGCCTGGCCGACCACGGGGACACCGTGGGCGTCATCGGGCCGGCGCAGACCCAGGCGCAGTTCGGCTTCGCCGACGGGACCCGCGTCCGCTTCGCCCCGCTGGAGATCAGCACGACCGTGTCGCCGCGCGACGTCGTCACCGCCCGCCGCCTGCGGCGGCTCATCACGACCTTCGACGCGGACGTCGTCCACGCGCACGGCTTCCGGGCGTCCCTCGTGACGCTTGCGGCGCTCACCGGCCTGCGCCGCCGGCCCGGCTTCGTCTCCAGCTGGCACAACACCCTCATGGCGACCGGTGCGCGGGCCCGCGCGGAGCGGGCGGTCGCGACCGCGATCGCCCGCGGTGCGGACCGGGTGCTGGGGGTGAGCGAGGACCTCGTCGAGCTGGCCCGCGACCTGGGGGCGGCCTCGGCGTCGTTCGCGCCGGCGGCCTCCCCGCCGCAGGGCTTCGCGGAGGACGTGAACTCGGAGCTGCTGCGCAGCTCGCTGGCCCAGGAGCTGGGCATCCCGCTCACGGGCCCCCTCATCCTGGCGGTCGGCCGCATCGCCCCGCAGAAGGACTACGACGTCCTCATCGACGCACTCGCGGACATCGCGGGCGAGCACCCGGAGGCGCAGTGCCTCATCGCCGGCTCCGCGGACGAGGCGGAGAAGGCGCGCCTCACGGAGCTCATCGAGGCCCACGCGTCGCAGGGGCGCCGGCCCGCGATCCACTTCCTGGGCCAGCGCTCCGACGTCGCCGCCCTCAACCAGGTGAGCGACATCTTCGTGCTCTCCAGCCGCTGGGAGGCGCGCGCGCTGGTCCTGCAGGAGGCGATGCTGGCCGGGCGCGCGATCCTCGCGACCGCGACGGGCGGAACCCCCGGACTCGTGGGGGATGCGGGCATCCTCGTGCCCCAGGGTGACTCCCGCGCCTTCGCGGACGGGCTGCGGCGACTGCTCGACGACCCGCAGCTGCGGCTGAGCCTGGGACGGCAGGCGGCGCTGCGCGCACTCGAGCTGCCGGACGAGGACGACGCGGCCCGAGCGGCCCGCGCCGCGTACGAGGAGGTCAGCCGGTAGGCTGGTCGAGGCGGAGCGCCGTCGCCACACCGGAAGGAAACGCACATGCTCGATGATCAGGCACCCCAGGGCGGACTGTCGTCCGACACCCGCATCCTCCACGTCGTCACGACGCTGCGCGGGCCCGTCGGGGAGGTCGCCGCGGACGCGATCCGCGGGCACCTGGCCGCGGGCCTTCACGTGGCTGTGGCCGCGCGCCGCTCGATCGTGCGCGACCTCGATCTGCCGGCCTCGCCCCGCCTGGCGATCATCGCGATCCCCGCGCGCGACCACGTCCAGCTGTCCGACGCGGACACGAGCCTCACGCTGCACCAGCACTACCGGCACGTCGACGTCGTGCACGCGCACGGCCTCCACGCCGCGGCACTCGCGGGCGCGGGCATGACCGGGCTGCCGGCGCGGCTGCGCCCGGCCCTCGTCGCGACGGTGGGGCGCTTCCGGGCCTCCAGCGTGGTCGACGGCGCATCCGCGAAGATCGTGGGACGCACGGCCGCAGTCGTCCTGGGCACGACGGAGCCGATCGCAGACCACTTCGCGGAGACCGTCCCGGTCGCGGAGCGCGCCCGGCTGCACACCGCGGATGTCTCCCGCCGGCTGTCCCCGGTCGTCGGTCGGGCCCGGACCCGCGAGAACCTCGACGTCCCCGCCGGCGCGTTCCTCGTGGCCTCGCCGCAGCGACTGGTCGACGGCGACGAGCTCACGACCCTCCTCGAGACGGGCATGACGATGTTCGACCACCGGCCCGACCGCCGGATCGTCCTCGCGCTCACGGGCACGGGACGCGAGCGCAGCACGGTCGAGACCAGCTTCACCCGTCGCCACCCGATCGTGCTGGCCGACGAGGGCGCGGTGACGGACGTGCTCGCCGCCGCGGACGTCGTCATCGCGACGAAGGACATGACGGGGATCGATGCCGAGGGGATCATGCAGCTGGGACGTGCGACGATCGTGCTGGGCACCGAGCGCACCGCCCGCCCCTGGGGCGATGCCGCGCCCCGCATCGACGTGGCGGACACGGCGGGCCTCCAGCACGCGATCGCTGCCCTCGTGGACTCCCCGGTCCAGCGGACCGAGGCCGCGTTCGCGGTGCGCCGCCGCGTCGACGATGCGGACCCCGCCACCCTCATCGCCGAGGACCTGCTGGATGTCTACGCGGAGGCGCTCGAGCACCGCCGCTGATCGCCCGGCGCCGCTCGCGTCCTGACGGCGGGCGGCGCCCGCGCACTCCCGTCCGGGGGCCGCGCACTGGTAGGATGGAGATCCGTGGTGAAACGAACGAGTGCACACGGACAGCAGCCCACCCGACAGGTCTTCGTGACCGGCGGCGTCGCCTCGTCGCTGGGGAAGGGGCTCACCGCATCCAGCCTGGGCCACCTGCTCCGCAGGCGGGGACTGAGCGTCGCGATGCAGAAGCTGGACCCCTACCTGAATGTGGATCCGGGGACCATGAACCCGTTCCAGCACGGTGAGGTCTTCATCACCGACGACGGTGCGGAGACGGACCTCGACATCGGCCACTACGAACGGTTCCTCGACACGGACCTGGACGCCGGTGCGAACGTGACGACCGGCCAGATCTACTCGACCGTCATCGCGAAGGAGCGCCGGGGCGAGTACCTGGGCGACACGGTCCAGGTGATCCCGCACATCACGGACGAGATCAAGACGCGCATGCGCGCGCAGGCGGAGCGTCCCGACGGCGAGCGCCCAGACGTCATCATCACGGAGATCGGCGGCACCGTGGGCGACATCGAGTCGCTGCCGTTCCTCGAGGCGGCGCGGCAGGTCCGTCACGACCTGGGGCGCGACAGCGTCCTCTTCATCCACGTCTCGCTGGTCCCGTACCTGGCACCCAGCGGCGAGCTCAAGACGAAGCCCACGCAGCACTCCGTCGCCCAGCTGCGCTCGATCGGCATCACGCCCGACGCGCTGGTCCTGCGCGCGGACCGTCCGCTGCCGGAGTCTATCTGCCGGAAGATCGCGGCCGCCTGCGACGTCGATGAGGAGGCGGTCGTGCCCTGCATCGACGCGCCCAGCATCTACGACATCCCCCGCGTGCTCCACGACGGCGGCCTGGACGTGTACGCGATCCGCCGGCTCGACCTCCCGTTCCACGACGTCGACTGGTCGGACTGGGACACGCTGCTCACACGCGTCCACCACCCGTCGCGCACTGTCACGGTGGGGCTCGTGGGCAAGTACATCGATCTGCCGGACGCGTACCTGTCCGTCACGGAGGCGCTGCGGCACGGCGGCATCGCCCACGACGCGCGGGTCGAGGTCCGGTGGATCCCGTCCGACGCCTGCGAGACCCCGGAGGGCGCGGCCGCGCAGCTGGCCGGTGTCGATGCGATCTGCGTGCCCGGCGGCTTCGGCATCCGCGGCATCGAGGGCAAGCTGGGCGCGCTGTCGCATGCGCGCACGACGGGGCTGCCGGTGCTGGGCCTCTGCCTGGGGCTGCAGTGCATGGTCATCGAGTACGCCCGCAGCGTGCTGGGACTGACGGAGGCCTCGTCGACGGAGTTCGAGCCGCAGACGAAGGACCCGGTCATCGCCGCGCTGAGCGAGCAGCAGGAGCTGCTGGACGCCCACGGCGACCTGGGCGGCACCATGCGCCTGGGCAGCTGGCCGGCCGTGCTCGCGCAGGACTCGGTCGTCGTGGGCCTGTACGGGACGCAGGAGATCACCGAGCGCCACCGCCATCGCTACGAGGTGAACGGCGCCTACCGGCAGCGTCTCGAGGAGGCGGGGCTGCGGGTGTCCGGCACGTCGCCGGACGGAGGGCTCGTCGAGTTCGTCGAGCTGCCCGCGGAGGTCCACCCCTTCTACGTCGCGACGCAGGCGCACCCGGAGCTGCGCAGCAGGCCCCTGCACCCGCATCCGCTCTTCGCCGGACTCGTGGGCGCGGCACTGGAGCATGCGGATGCCTGAGCACGTGCCCGCCGGGGACGCCCCGCTCGCGGATGAGCCGATCGGGGTCGAGGTGACGGACCGGGAGCTCGCATACGCGGGCGCGGTGTGGGACATCGTCCGCGAGACGTTCGTCCTGCCGGAATCGCCGCAGCCGCTCACCCGCGATGTGCTGAGCCACAGCGGGGCGGTCGGGATCGCCGCCCTGGATGACGACGACCGGATCCTGCTCATCCAGCAGTACCGCCATCCGATCGCGACCCGTGACTGGGAGGTGCCCGCCGGGCTGCGGGACGTCGCGGGCGAGGCCCCGTGGCGCACGGCCGCGCGCGAACTGGGGGAGGAGGCGGACCTGCAGGCGCGCGACTGGTGGACGCTCGCGGACCTCGCCCCCACCCCCGGCGGATCGTCGGAGCTCATCCGGATCTACCTGGCGCGCGGGATCAGCGCACTGCCGGAGGCCCAGCGCACCGCGCGGGAGGGCGAGGAGAGCGGGATCGTTCCCCGCTGGGTGCCGCTGGACGAGGCCGTTGAAGCAGTCCTGGCCGGGAGCGTCCGCAACGCGGCCGCACAGCTCGCGATCCTGCATGCGGACCATGCCCGCAGGCGGGGCTTCACCGGGCTGCGTCCGTCCGACGACCCGTGGCCGGCCGTCCCCGCCCCGTACCGGACCTGACGTGGCCCGCCACGGGTCGGACCTGCTGCCCGACGTCGCACCCTCCCTGCGCGGACCCGTCGAGGACTACCTCACGCACATCGAGCTGGAGCGGGGACTGTCGCGGAACACCGTCGACGCCTACGCGCGCGACCTGGGCCGCTACCTCGCGTGGCTGGCGGAGCGGGAGACGAGCGGCCTCGACGAGGTGACGGAGACGGACCTCCTCGCGTTCCGCGCGCGGCTCGAGGAGGACGGACTGGCTCCGGCCTCGCGCGCCCGCATCGTCGTGGCGGTCCGGCGCCTGCACGACCACCTGCTGGGCGAAGGTGTCACGACCCGTGACCCCGCCGCCGCACTGCCGCCGCCGCGGCAGGCGGAGCGCCTGCCCAGCGGGCTGTCCGTGGCGCAGGTCGAAGCGCTGCTGGCGACGGCCTCGGGCGAGGAGCCGGTCCAGCTGCGGGCAGCGGCCCTGCTCGAGCTGCTCTACGCGACCGGCGCCCGCATCAGCGAGGCGGTGGGCCTCGACCTCGATGACCTCGACCTCACCCACGGGACCGTGCGGCTCTACGGGAAGGGATCGAAGGAGCGACTGGTGCCGGTGGGATCCCACGCGCGCGCCGCGCTCGAGGCCTGGCTGACCCGCGCGCGCCCCGCCTTCGCCGCGCGCAGCACGGGCACGGACCGCGCCGGCGCCGTCCTGCTCAACCAGCGCGGCGGGCGCCTCAGCCGCCAGTCGGCCTGGGCGATCGTGAGGCGCGCGGCCGAGCTGGCGGGGGTCGACGGGGTCACGCCCCACACCCTCCGGCACAGTTTCGCCACCCACCTGCTGGAGGGCGGGGCGGACATCCGGGTCGTCCAGGAGCTGCTGGGGCACTCGTCGGTCGTGACGACGCAGATCTACACCCGAGTCACCCTCCAGTCGCTCCGCGAGGTGTACGCCTCGACCCATCCCCGCGCGATAGGCTGAGACGGACCGCAGCAACGAGGAGATGAGGAAGCACGTGGCAGACTCGCAGCAGCGGCTCGACATCGAGTCCGACGCAGCACTGGGCCCCACCGGTCGCCCGGTCCGGGAGTTCCCGGAGCCTGCGCCGCTCGACGGTCACGGGCCCGCACGCATCATCGCGATGGTGAATCAGAAGGGCGGCGTCGGCAAGACGACGTCGTCGATCAATCTGGGTGCGGCGCTCGCCGGGTACGGCCGCCGCGTGCTGCTGGTCGACTTCGACCCCCAGGGCGCCCTGTCCGTGGGGCTGGGGATCAACCCGAACGCCCTGGACCAGTCCGTCTACAACGTGCTCATGAACGCGCGCCTCGACCCGCATGAGGTCATCCACCGCACCGCGGTCGAAGACATCGACGTCATGCCCGCGAACATCGACCTGTCCGCGGCAGAGATCCAGCTGGTGGGCGAGGTCGCCCGCGAGCAGGTCCTGGCCCGTGCGCTCGCGAAGGTGTCCGACGAGTACGACGTCATCCTCGTCGACTGCCAGCCGTCGCTGGGCCTCCTGACGGTCAACGCGCTCACCGCCGCGCACGGCGTCATCATCCCGCTGGAGACGGAGTTCTTCGCGCTGCGCGGCGTCGCGCTGCTGGTGGAGACGATCGAGAAGGTGCAGGATCGCCTCAACCCGTCGCTGGCGGTCGACGGCATCCTCGCGACCATGTTCGACGGCCGCACCCTCCACGCCCGCGAGGTCATCGCGAGCGTCGTCGACGCGTTCGGCGAGACCGTCTTCGACACCGTCATCAACCGGACGGTCAAGTTCCCGGACGCCACCGTCGCGGCGGAGCCCATCACCACGTTCGCCCCCTCGCACCGGGGCGCGGACTCGTACCGCCGGCTGGCCCGCGAACTCATCGCTCGCGGGGGCGCGCCCTGACGATCGCGCAGGCCCCGGAGCACGCTCCGGACACCCCCGCCGTCACCGCAGGTCCCGAGGCCGAGGCCGGCTCCGCGGGCGGGTTCACCGTCGAGCTGGAGAACTTCTCCGGCCCGTTCGACGTGCTCCTCGACCTCATCGCCCGCCGCTCGCTCGACATCACGGAGATCGCGCTGGCGGAGGTGACGGACGACTTCCTCGCCCACGTCGCGACCCTGCGCGGCACGCGCGGACTGGATGAGCTCAGCCACTTCCTGCTCGTCGCGGCGACCCTGCTGGACCTCAAGCTGGCGCGCCTGCTGCCCGGGGCGGAGGTCGAGGACGAACTGGACCTCGAGCTCCTGGAGGCCCGCGACCTGCTCTTCGCGCGCCTGCTGCAGTACCGGGCGTACAAGGAGGTCTCGCGCGTGCTGTCCCAGCGCATGAGCGATGCGGGGCAGGCCGTGCCGCGGTCAGTGCCGCTCGAGGACGCCTTCGTCCGCCTCCTGCCGCCCCTGGACTTCAGCACGTCCGGACCCGTCCTGGCCGCCGTGTTCGCGGCCGTCGTGTCCCGGGACCGGACACCGCCGGCGGTCGCGCTCGACCACCTGCACGATGCGCGCGTCTCCGTGACGGAGCAGCGCGCGCTCGTGCTGTCCCGGCTGCGCGGCGCGCGGCGGGTCGACTTCGCGTCCCTCATCGAGGACGCGGAGTCCCGCCTCGTCGTGGTCGCCCGCTTCCTGGCGGTCCTCGAGCTGGTGACCGCCGGCCTGTGCGACGTCGACCAGCCGGAACCGCTGGGCGCTCTCACGGTCGCGCTCACCGGCGACGAGGACGCGACCGCGCAGGCACCGGCGGCTGACGCTGACCGGGCCCCGGCCTCGGAGTGGGAGGACGACGATGACTGAGCCCACTCCCGAGCTCCTGGCGGGCCTCGAGGCGATCCTCATGGTCATCGACCAGCCCGTGACGGTCGAGCAGCTGAGCGACGGCCTCGGGATCGAGCCGGACGAGGCGGCAGGAGCGCTGGCGCACCTGGCCGCGGAGTACGACGGCGAGCACGACGGCCGCGTCCGCGGATTCCGGCTGGCGCGGGCGGCCGGCGGCTGGCGGATCTACTCGCGGCCGGAGCACCACGACCTCGTCTCCGCGTTCCTCACGGCGGGGCAGTCGGCACGCCTGTCGCAGGCGGCGCTCGAGACGCTCGCCGTCATCGCCTACCGCCAGCCGGTCACCCGCGCGCGCATCTCCGCGATCCGCGGCGTCAACGTCGACGGGGTCGTCCGCACGCTCCTGCTGCGCGGCCTCATCGTCGAGGCGGGCACGGACGAGACGACCGGCGGGGTGCGGTTCGTCACGACGCCCGCATTCCTCGAAGCGGCCGGTCTCGAGCGGATCGAGGACCTCCCGGACATCGCCCCGTTCCTGCCGGAGGGCGAGGACGCGATGCGCATCGGCGAGGTCGGTGCGGCAGATGGCCCTGAGTTCGGGATAATGGAGCAATGAGCACTTCCGACCCCCGGTCACCCGGCCATCGTTCCCGTCGTCCGTCACGTCGCGATCGGTCTGCCCGCGCCTCCCAGGCGCCCGGCCCCGTCTCCGACGTGCACCGCGAGGACGGCGTGCGCCTGCAGAAGGTGCTCGCGGATGCGGGCCTGGGATCCCGCCGCGCGTGCGAGACCCTCATCACGGAGGGACGCGTCGAGGTCGACGGCGTCGTCGTCCGCGAGCTGGGCACCCGGATCAACCCGGACACGCAGTCCGTGCACGTCGACACGATGCGCATCACGACCAGCCCCGATCGCGTCTACCTCGCACTCAACAAGCCCGCCAAGGTCGTCACCGCGATGAGTGATCCCGAGGGCCGGCGGACGATCGCGGAGTACGTCCGGGACCGTCCCGAGCGGCTCTTCCACGTGGGCCGCCTCGACTACGACACGGAGGGGCTGCTGCTGCTGACGAACGACGGCGAGCTGAGCAACCGCCTCACGCATCCGTCCTTCGAGATCCCCAAGACCTACCTCGCGCAGGTGCGCGGGCCGGTACCGCGGGACGCGGGCGCGCGCCTGCGAGACGGCATCGAGCTGGAGGACGGGATCTCGCACGTCGACTCGTTCAAGCTCATCGACTCGACGCCGGGCCGCGCGCTCGTCGAGGTCGTGCTGCACTCGGGCCGCAACCGGATCGTCCGCCGCCTGCTCGAGGCCGTGGGCACGCCCGTCGAGCGGCTCGTCCGCACGCACTTCGGGCCCATCGCGCTGGCCGAGCAGCGGCCGGGCAAGCTGCGCGCCCTGCGCCCCCACGAGCTGGCCGAGCTCATGAAGGCCGTCGATCTGTGAGCAGGAGTGACCTCCCGCACCGCGTGCACGTCGTCGGAGCGGGACTCCTGGGGACCTCCGCGGGCCTCGCCCTCACGCGCGCCGGCTGCGCGGTGACGCTCGAGGACACCTCGCCCACCGCGGGTCGCCTGGCCGCGGACATGGGGGCGGGCACTCTGTCCGCCGCGCACCCGGACACGGAGCTCGTCATCGTCGCCGCACCCCCGGACGTGGCCGCGGACGTCATCGTGGCCCAGCTGCGGGCCCTGCCGGAGGCGACCGTCACGGACGTCGCGAGCGTCAAGGGCGTCATCCTCGAGCGCGTGCGCGCGGCGACCGAGCGCCACGAGCTCGACCGCTACATCGGCTCCCATCCCATGGCCGGCCGCGAGCGGTCCGGGGCGGTGTCCGCCCGGGTCGACCTCTTCGAGGCCCGTCCGTGGGTCATCTGCTCGGACGACGACACGCCGCCGGAGCGGCTGGCTCAGGTGGTCGCCGTCGCCGAGGCCGCGGGCGCCACGGTCCTGCACCTCGAGCCGGAGTTCCACGACTCCTCCGTCGCCCGGGTCTCGCACGCACCGCAGGTGGTGGCCTCCCTCATGGCGGCCCAGCTCATCGAGATGCCGGTCGACGGGATCGCCCTGGCCGGGCAGGGGCTGCGGGACGTCATCCGGATCGCGGCCTCGGACCCGGGCCTGTGGACGCAGATCCTGGCCGGCAACGCGCACGAGGTCCGCGACGTGCTCCAGCACGTGCGCGCGGACCTCGACGCGGTCATCGACGCGCTGTCGCTGGACGCGGGCGGGTACGCGACCCTCGCACAGACGATCGCGGCGGGCAACGAGGGGCACCAGCGGGTGCCCGGCAAGCACGGTCAGGCTCCCACCGTCTACGGCACCGTGACCGTCGTCGTCGGAGACGAGCCCGGCGGTCTGGCGCGGGTCTTCACCGATGTCCACCAGCTGGGGATCAACATCGAGGACGTCCGGATCGACCACGCAACGGGGCACCGTCTGGGCAGTCTCGACATCATGGTCCTGCCGGATCGCGTCCAGGACCTCGTCACCGGACTGAGCGAGCGCGGCTGGCGGCTGCCGGACCACGCCGAGCAGGAGGCTCCTGCTCCCGCCGCGCCGCACGCCGGGCCACCGGCGGACGGATAGGGTTGGACCGGTTGAACACGCAGCAGCACGAGAGGGCGCAGACCATGGCAGTCATCGCGATCGACGGTCCCAGCGGGGTCGGCAAGTCCAGCACGTCGAAGGAAGTGGCTCGGCGACTGGGATACGGCTATCTGGACACCGGCGCGATGTACCGCGCGACGGCCTGGCTGTGCCTCAACCGCGGAGTGACCGATCCCGGCGACGTCGTCGAGCTGGTCCGCGGAGCGGAGCTCGAGATCTCGACGGATCCGGACGACTTCTCCGTGGAGATCGACGGGATCGACGTGACGGAGGACATCCGCGAGGCGCAGGTGTCCCAGAACGTCCAGACCGTCTCCGGCGTGCAGGACGCCCGCCAGGAGCTCATCGAGCAGCAGCGCGAGATCATCGCGAACGCGACGCCCGGCATCGTCGTCGAAGGGCGTGACATCACGACCGTCGTCGCCCCGGATGCGGACGTGCGCATCCTCATGACCGCCGACGAGTCCGTGCGCATCGCCCGCCGGTCCGCAGAGCTGCACGGCACCGCCGACGAGGCCGCGGTCGCCGCGACGCGCGGACTCGTCGCTGACCGCGACCGTCGGGACTCGGAGACCACGAGCTTCCTCACCGCTGCGGACGGCGTCCACACCCTCGACACGACGGACGTGAGCTTCGATGAGGCCGTCGAGGCCGTGCTCGCGCTCCTGGAAGGCACATCCTCATGACGAACGATCACGACGCCCCGATCCCGGAGACGGACGCGGACTTCACCCCTGATCCGGACGATGACTTCCTGGACCGGTTCGCGGAGATCGACGAGGAGGAGGCGCTCCAGCGGGCGCAGTCCCTGCGGAGCGGACTCGAGGCCTACGAGCTGGAGGACGAGGACCGCGCCCTCCTCGAGGCGTTCGAGGAGGACGACGCGGCTCCAGCTCTCGTGCAGCCGGCACCCGTGCTGGCCGTCGTGGGGCGCCCCAACGTGGGCAAGTCGACGCTCGTCAACCGCATCCTGGGCCGGCGCGAGGCCGTCGTCGAGGACGTGCCCGGCGTCACCCGCGATCGCGTCCGCTACTCCGCGGAGTGGGGCGGACAGCCGATCACGCTCGTCGACACGGGCGGCTGGGACATCGACGCGCGCGGGATGTCCTCGGCGATCGCGGGGCAGGCGGAGATCGCCGTCGACCAGGCGGACGCGGTGCTGCTGGTCGTCGACGTGACGACCGGCGTGACCTCGACGGACGAGCACGTCGTGCGGATGCTGCGACGGGCGGGCAAGCCCGTCATCCTCGCGGCGAACAAGGTCGATGACGAGCGGGGAGAGATCCAGGCGGCGGAGCTCTGGGCACTGGGCCTGGGGGAGCCGCACACCGTGTCCGCGATGCACGGCCGCGGTGTGGCAGACCTGCTGGACGTCATCGTCGAGGTGCTGCCGGAGCACTCGGAGGTCGATGCGGCGGAGGAGCCCGGCGGCCCGCGCCGCATCGCACTGGTGGGTCGTCCCAACGTGGGGAAGTCCTCGCTGCTCAACCACCTGGCCCGGGAGGACCGGGTCATCGTCGACAACGTCGCGGGCACGACCCGCGATCCCGTCGATCAGCTCGTCGAGCTGGGCGGGCGGCAGTGGCGCTTCGTCGACACCGCCGGCATCAAGAAGCGGGCCCGGCAGGCCAGCGGCGCGGAGTACTACGCCTCGCTGCGGACGCAGACCGCCCTGGAGCGGGCCGAAGTCGCCCTCGTGCTGCTCGAGGCCAGCGAACCGCTGAGCGAGCAGGACATCCGCATCATCCGCAGCGCGACGGAGGCCGGACGCGCCCTGGTGCTCGCGTTCAACAAGTGGGACCTCCTCGACGAGGAGCGCCGCCACTGGCTGGAGCGCGAGATCGAGAAGGACCTGGCGCACGTGTCCTGGGCGCCGCGGGTGAACATCTCCGCGAAGACCGGCCGGCACGCTGAGAAGCTGGTGCCGGCCCTGGAGCGCGCGCTCGAGGGATGGGACCGCCGCATCCCCACGAGCCGCCTCAACGCCTTCCTGGGCGAACTGGTCGCATCCAACCCGCACCCCGTGCGCGGGGGCAAGCAGCCGCGGATCCTGTTCGGCACGCAGGTCTCGCACCGGCCGCCGCACATCGTCCTGTTCACGACCGGCTTCCTGGATCCCGGCTACCGCCGCTTCATCCTGCGCCGGCTGCGCGAGACGTTCGACTTCACCGGCACGCCCATCCAGCTGGGCATGCGGATCCGCGAGAAGCGGAAGCGGCGGTGATCCACCGGTGAGCGGAGCCGTGACGGGGAGCGTGTCCGCCGGGCAGGACGCGTCCGGTCCGGATCGGGCCCCGGAGGCGGCCTCCCGGGGGATGCTGCCCCGGTACGTGCTCGTCACGGTCGGGGTGGCGGCCCTCGTCGTCACGATCGTCGTGCTGCGCGAGCTGCAGTCGATCGTGGCGCCCGTCTTCCTCGCCCTCAACCTCGTCATCATCGTCCACCCGCTGCAGGTGCACCTCATCCGCATGCGCGTGCCCCGGTTCGTGTCCGCGATGGTGACGGTCCTCGTCGTCCTCGCCCTGCTCATCGCGTTCTTCGCGCTGACCGGGTGGTCGATCGCACGGCTCGTCATCCTGCTGCCGTCGTACACGGAGAAGATGCTGGAGATCGTGCAGGGCGCTGCGGCGTGGCTCGCGACGATGGGCCTCTCGCCCACGTTCCTCGAGGACCAGCTGGCCGCTCTGGACGCGAACTCGATCGCCAGTGCCGCCGGTGCGGTCTTCAGCAATGTGAGCGCCGTCGTCGGTGTGCTCACCTCGGTCGTCATGGCCGTGTTCTTCGTCGCGATGGACTCGATGTCGATCGATCACCGCCTGCGGGCCACCGCTGCGGTGCGGCCGCGGTTCGCGCAGGCGCTCACCTCGTTCGCTCAGGGCGTGCGGCGCTACTGGATCGTCGCGACGATCTTCGGCCTCATCGTCGCGGTCCTCGACGTCATCGCACTGGAGATCATCGGAGTCCCGCTGGCCCTCGTGTGGGGCGTGCTCGCGTTCCTCACGAACTACATCCCCAACATCGGCTTCGTCATCGGGCTCGTCCCGCCGGCACTCCTGGCG
This sequence comes from Candidatus Brevibacterium intestinigallinarum, assembly GCA_019117325.1. Taxonomy (GTDB): domain Bacteria; phylum Actinomycetota; class Actinomycetes; order Actinomycetales; family Brevibacteriaceae; genus Brevibacterium; species Brevibacterium intestinigallinarum. Next base: position 2,898 of record DWZY01000384.1, on the reverse strand, counting down.
CTCGTGGACCAGGGATGGGTGGCCGCGCTCTGGGTGGTCATCGCCTATTCGGTCCTCAACTTCGTCATCCAGTCGATCATCCAGCCCAAGTTCACCGGCGAGTCCGTGGGCGTGACACCGTTCATCAGCTTCCTCTCGCTGCTGTTCTGGTACTGGGTCCTGGGCGCACTGGGTGCGCTGCTCGCACTGCCGGCGACGCTCCTGCTCAAGGCGTTCCTCGTCGATGCGGACCCGCGGGCGCGCTGGGTCAACAACCTCATCGCCTCCGACCTGCGGACCGGGGCGGGGCTGCCCATCGGGCGCTCACCCGGCGGTGGGCGCCGGAACCGGGAGGTCGTCGTCCCTCTGGAGGGATGACGCCACCCGCGGCGATGTGACGCCACCCACTAGGATGGGGTCATGAGAGCGAAGATTCTGAGGATCCATCCGGTCGATCCGCAGCCGCGCCTGATCCGTCAGGCGGCGGAGGTGATCAGGACCGGCGGGCTCATCGCCTACCCGACCGACTCGTGCTACGCCCTGGGCTGCTCGCTGGAGAACCGCGAGGGGATCGAGCGCATCACGCGCATCCGGCAGCTGGACGCGAAGCACCACTTCACGCTCATGTGCCACGACTTCGCGCAGCTGGGACAGTTCGTGATCCTCGACAACTCCGCGTTCCGGACGATCAAGTCGCTGATCCCGGGCCCGTACACCTTCATCATGAAGGCGACGAAGGAGGTGCCGAAGAAGATGATGCACCCCAAGAAGAATTCCGTGGGCGCACGGATCCCGGAGAATCCCCTGTCACTGTCCCTCGTGGAGGAGGTGGGTGACCCGCTCCTGTCCTCGACACTGCTGCTGCCGGGACACGAGGACCCGCTCACCGATGCCGAGGACGTCGCGGACGCGATCGGTCACGAGGTCGACCTCATCATCGAGTCCGGCGTGCCGGGGACCGTGCCCACGAGCGTCATCGACTTCACGGAGGGAGCGCCCATCGTCCGTCGCTCGGGTGCGGGCGACGTGTCGCGCTTCGAGTGAGCGCGACACGCCGCGGTCGTCGCGTCAGTCGCCGACGGTGCCCGGCAGCACGATCGCGCGCTTGAGGATCTTCCCCGAGGGGCCCTTCGGCAGCTCGTCGACGAACTCGACGATCCGGGGGATCTTGTACGCCGCGAGCTTCTCCCGCGTCACGCGCTCGACCTCTGCGGCATCCAGGTCCGAGCCGGGGGTGCGGGCGATGACGGCCGTGACCTGCTGCCCGTACTTCTCATCTGGGGTCCCGATGACGGCCGCCTCGCGGACGCCGGGGATCTCGTAGAGCACCTCCTCGACCTCGCGCGGGTACACGTTGTACCCGCCGTGCAGGATGAGGTCCTTCATCCGGTCGATGATGAAGAGATACCCGTCCTCGTCGAGCCGTCCGATGTCCCCGGTGCGGAACCAGCCCTCGGCGTCCAGCACCTCGGCCGTCGCCTCCGGCCGGTTCCAGTAGCCGGCCATGATCGCGGGGCCGCGCAGGCAGATCTCGCCGTCGACGCCCGCAGGCACCTCCCGGCCGTCCAGGTCGATGATCCGCACCTCCATGCGGGGTGTCGCACAGCCCGCGCTGCCCTGCTTCCGCACCCCGACGATCGGGTTGAAGGTGCCGACCGCGCTCGTCTCTGTGAGCCCGTAGCCCTCGACCACGGGAGCTCCGAAGCGCTCCTCGAAGGTGCGCAGCACCTGCCCGGAGATCGCAGCGCCCCCGGAGCTCACCGCGCGCAGGGCCGGCGCCTCCGCACCGGAGCCGTCGGAAGCCTCGGCGAGCACGGACATCCACATCGTGGGGACGCCGGAGATGATCGAGATGCGATCCTCGCGCAGCGCGTCGAGGAACGCGCGGGGATCCCAGCGCGGGAAGAGCGTGACCGGCACGCCCGCGGTGAGCGCGGAGAGCGTCACCGTCACGAGGCCGAAGACGTGGAAGAGCGGCAGGCCCGTCGCCCACCGGTCCCCGTCCTGCACGTCGATCATCTCGCGCACGATCTGGACGGTCGACAGGAGGTTCGACACCGTGAGCATCGCACCCTTGGGGCGGCCCGTCGTGCCCGAGGTGTAGAGGAGGACGGCCAGGTCCGCGCCGTCCCGGGGCGTCGCATCGAACGTGACCTCACCGTCGACCGGACGGACCTGCGGGCCGTCCTCGGCCAGTTCCTCGATGAGGTGGAGGGGCACCCCGGCGGCCTCCGCGGACGCGGCGCCTGCGTCCGAACGCGCCGGATGTGCGATGACCATCCGTGCGCCGGAGTCCTCGAGCAGGTAGTCGATCTCGCGCGTCGTGGACAGCGGGTTGATCGCGACGACGACGAGGCCGGCGGCCTGGGCTCCGAAGAACTCCGTCATGAACTCCGGGCACGTGGGGGCGATGAGCGCGATGCGATCGCCCGGCTGCAGGCCGGCGGCGCGCAGCCGGTCGCGCACGTCCGCGATCGCTCCCAGCAGCCGCGACCACGTGATGACCCTCCGCGACTCGCCCGGGGGAGTGAGGAGCGCGGGCTCATCCGGTCGCGACGCGACCCACGGGAGGAGGATCGAGGGGAGATCGAGAACGGTGGACGGCAGGGCCATGATGCTCCTTCGGATCGTGTGCGCTGAGACCCCGCAGCGGCGGGCTGATCGCGGTTCGGCATTGAACGATCGATCGGAAACCACTTGAAATCGAGGTCATCCTCAACTATAGATAGGGGTAAGCCAGCTCACAAGGCCGTGGGCGGTGCGGAAGGAGATCCGAATGGATGTGAGCGGCCGGACCGCAGTGGTGACCGGAGCGGCAGGCGGCATCGGCGCCGCCCTCGCCGCAGAACTCGTCGACCGCGGGGCCCGCGTGCTCCTGGCCGACCTCGACCCGGCGGTGGAGACGACCGCCCAGAGCCT
>DWZY01000383.1 GCA_019117325.1 Candidatus Brevibacterium intestinigallinarum | reverse complement strand
GCGGCATCGGGGGAGCGCTGCTGAGCGCCTCGTCCTACTTCATGAAGTCCCCGCCGCACCAGCAGGACGACGACGCCGCGCACGCCGCCGTCGAGGCATTCATCCGCGGCGACATCGACAGCTGAGTCGACCCCTGCCCGCTCGGCGGGTGAGCGCACTCCGGTCGTGCGGTCGGGAGTGCGCATCGCGCCGCTCAGGCACTACAGTGTCCTCGGTCGCTTCTCGCGAGTGCTCTGGGGCACCCGGCGGCGGCTGAGAACCCCGTCTCCGACTGCCCTGAGGAGGAACCGTGTCCGGTTCCACGGCCGCGGGCCCGACCCCCACTCCTTCGACCGGCGCGGGGGAGCGCCTGGGCCCGATCATGCGGGCCCTCATCGTCATCGAGAAGGCCGGCAACAAGCTGCCGCACCCGTTCTGGCTGTTCCTCGGCCTCGCGGGGATCGTCATGGTCCTGTCGGCGATCTTCTCCGCAACCGGACTGTCCGCCCTCAACCCGGCCACGGGTGAGGATGTCACCGTCACCAATCTGTTCAGCGCCGAGGCTCTGCGGGCGCTCGTGGCCGGTGCGGTCGACAACTACGTGTCGTTCCCCGCCCTGGGCCTGGTGCTGGTGGTGCTGTTCGGCGTCGCGGTCGCGGAGCAGTCGGGACTCATTCCCGCACTCATGAAGGCCGCGCTGCGCTCGGCCTCACCGCGCTGGGTGACCGTCATCGTCGCGCTGGTGGGATCCGGCGCCTCCATGGCGTCCGACGCCGCCTACATGATCGTCATCCCTCTGGGCGGAATCGCGTTCAAAGCGGTGGGCCGCAACCCGATCATCGGCTGCGCCGTCGCGTATGCGGCGACGTCCGGCGGTTACTCGGCTGCACCCTTCGTGAACTCGCTCGATGCGATCCTGGGCGGACTCTCGACGTCAGCGGCTCAGATCATCGATCCGGAATACGTCGTCACCCCGGTGGCGAACGTCTACTTCAACTTCGCGTCGATGTTCGTCGTGGCCTTCGCCGTGACCCTCGTGACCGAGCTCGTCCTCAACAAGCGCGGCGAGCAGCTGGCGGTCGATGCGGACTCGGACGACGGCGTGGACGACCACGCGGAGTTCGCCCGCGGAGCGACCGCGACGGAGAAGCGCGGCATGATCGCCGCACTCATCACGATGGTGCTGGGGATCGCCCTGGTGATCGTCCTGGCACTGCCGGAGGCTTCCTTCCTGCGTGACGCGGAGGGCGGATTCGGGCCCGAGTCCGGCCTCATGGCGGGTATCGCGGCGATCGTCGGATTCGGCTTCTTCGTCATCGGCATCGCCTACGGAGTCGTGACGGGCTCGATCCGCTCCTGGGACACGATCCCGAACATGATGGCCGAGGGCGTGCGCCCGTTCGTCCAGGTGATGGTGCTGTTCTTCGCCGCCGCCCAGTTCCTCGCGGTCTTCAGCGCATCCTCGCTGGGTGAGATCTTCGCGATCAAGGGCGCGGAGTTCTTCGAGCAGGTCGACGCCGGGCCGTTCGTGATCCTGCTGGGCGCCTCCCTGCTGGTCGGGGCGGGCGCGCTCTTCATCACCTCCGGCACCGGCCTCTGGACGCTGTTGAGCGTCATCCTCGTCCCCATGCTCATGCTGCTGGGCATCTCCCCGGAGACGACTCAGGCGATGTACCGCATCGGCGACTCCACCTTCAACATCGTGTCGCCCATGAGTCCGTACTTCGTCATGATCCTGGGCTTCGTCCAGCGCTACAAGAAGGACGCGGGCATCGGCACACTCCTGTCGATGACGATCCCGCTGAGCATCGTGATGTGGCTGTGCTGGACGGCGTTCTTCTTCGCCTGGTGGGCTCTGGGCATCCCGTTCGGCCCCGGCACCAGCGTCACCTACTGAGTCCCGGTGTCGAGCGCAGGGTCACGGCGGCGTCACGATCGATCCGCATCGCGGGAATGCTGAGCGCTGTTCCAAGGTTCATCCATAGAATGGACGTACGAACACCACGACGCCCCCTGGGAGGGACCACATGAGCAACCCGCTGGTGCGCCGCGGTCTGAATGACGGAATCAAAGCCGGTCAGCAGCAGAACCGCATCCCCGCCCCGTCCGATGCGCAGCTGCAGGAGATGTACGACGCACCGTCGTACCAGCAGCCGGTCGCAGATCGGTCGATGACCTACGACGACGTCCTCATGAAGACGGCGATCTGCTTCGCCGTCCTGCTGGCCGGTGCCGTCATCGGCTGGATCATGCCGATGCTCGCACTGCCGGCGGCGCTCGTCGCGCTGGTGATCGGTCTGGTCATCGCGTTCAAGAAGGAGCCCAGCAAGGGCCTCATCCTCACGTACTCCGCGATCGAGGGCGTGTTCCTGGGCGGCATCTCGCGCACGTTCGAGATGGCCTACGACGGGATCGTCATGCAGGCGGTGCTGGGCACGCTCAGCGTCTTCCTCGTCATGTTCGCGCTGTTCAAGTTCAAGATCGTCCGGATGAGCTCCGGCTTCATGAAGTTCCTCATGCTCGCCGTGGGCGGGTACGCGGTCTTCTCGCTGGTGAACTTCGCCTTTGCGATGTTCTCCGGCGGCGAGATGAACGCCCGCAACATGGAGATCACGCTCCTGGGGATCACGATGCCGCTGGGCGTCCTCATCTCCGGTGTCGCTGTGATCCTCGCGGCGCTCACGCTCGTCGCGGACTTCCAGATGATCGAAGAGGGCGTGCGCCACCGGATCCCGGAGAAGTACTCGTGGGTCTGCGCGTTCTCGCTCATGGTCACGCTCATCTGGCTCTACATCGAGATCCTGCGCCTGCTGTCCTACTTCCGGCAGAACTGACGGGATCACCGGGACACGGCATGGTCACCACGGCGCGGGCGGCGGAACTCCACGAGGAGGTCCGCCGCCTTCGCATTCGGGTGACGGCGCTGACGACGCCGCAGTTGGACGACGGCCGGCGGACCCACATCCGGACGGCGCTGCGGCGGCTGTCGGACGTGGGAGCGCACGGCCGGCCGGTCCCGGATCTGGGCGATCGGGTGCTGGCGGATCAGGTGGTCGTCCTCCTGACCGACTGCCTGCCGGAATACGGGGCCACCGATCAGCAGACGGTGCGCGCACTGCGGATCGCGCAGGACCTGCGACAGGATCTCGCATGAGTTTCCGGCTCTCCCAGGAGCGCGGACAGAAGAAGGAGCACGACGCATGACCTACCCCCACAGCCACGACGAGGCGATCCAGGGCCCGCACGGCGAGGACCGCTTCGAGGCGATGAACTTCCACACCCGTAAGTGGGTGCGACCGGAGGACCTCAACGCGAACGGGACGCTGTTCGGCGGCAGCCTGCTGCGCTGGATCGACGATGAGGCGGTCGTCTACGCGATGATCCAGCTGGGCAACCAGAGGATCGTCACGAAGTACATCTCCGAGATCGAGTTCGTGTCGTCTGCGACTCAGGGCGATATCCTGGAGATCGGGTTGCAGGGCGTGCACTTCGGCCGCACGTCGCTCACGATGCGCTGCGAGGTGCGCAACATCATCACCGGGGA
>DWZY01000382.1 GCA_019117325.1 Candidatus Brevibacterium intestinigallinarum | reverse complement strand
AGGGCCTCGGCGAGCTGCTCCGCCAGGACGGTGGCAACATCGTCGCCGGTGCGGACATCCGCGGCGAGCCGGCCCAGGTCTATCGTGCAGGCGCGCAGGTCCAGCTCGGCCAGCTGCCGGGCGATCGCGAGTGTCTCGTCCAGGTCCAGGTCGACGCCGTCGAAGTGGCGGGCGTAGCGGTGCGCCTTGATGATCCCGGTGACGGACTTGTTGAGCAGGCTGCGCCCGTACACGGTCAGCAGGACATCGCTCTCGCGGTACAGGCGGCCCACGAGGGGGGTCAGCTCCTCCGCTGCGCGCTGCTTGTTCGCCCACGACTGGGCGGCGGCCTCGATCTGGTCGGTCAAGAGACGTACCCTTTCACTCCACGGTGGTATCCGGCTCATTGTACGCACGGACGGGTGCGGTCCGCGCGGGCCCGTGGCGGTGCCACTGGCCGGTCAGGACGTGACAGTCCGGTGAGGACGTGTCAGTCCTTCTCGCTGTTGAGGAACCGATTGAATCCCACGAGCGTGAGGGCGATGAGTCCCGCGGAGGCGGCGAACGTCAGCACGGTCTCCGCGGTGCCGTCGCCCTGCGTGCTCGTCACCGGGCGGCCGGCGCCGGTGTCCGGGTCGTCGGCGGTGGCGATCGTCTGGAACATCGACCGCTCCTCGGCCGTGCCCATCCAGGCCGCGACCATGAGGATGATGCGGGCGACGACGTTGAGCGTCAGCATGATCGCGATGACGGGGCCGAACACCGCGGCCGTGGGCGACCCGGAGAACATGTCGATGAGCAGGGTGGCGAACCGGATGATGAGCGCCAGCGCGATCGCACCGACGAGGGAGCCCAGCGCCTTCGTTCGCGGCTCGATCCGCTCGGCGGGCAGCAGCGTGAAGACGAGCAGGAGCAGGAGCCAGAAGACACCGGCCGAGACGACGAGAGGCACCAGCTGGAAGACCGGGTCCATCCACCCGGGCAGCTCGAGCCAGCGGACGATGACCGCGCGGAGGCTCGTCGAGACGATCGAGAGCGAGACGGCGATGCCCGCGCCCACGAGCACGACGAGGAGGGTGAGCGTGTTGTTGACGATGCGGGGGATGAACCCGTCCTGGTCCTTCTGCACGCCCTCGTCGGAGAGCTGGGAGCGGATCGCGTCCTTGAGGTTCCCCATGAATCCCTGCGCGGTGTAGAGCGCGGACAGGATCGCGACGATGCCCACGCCGCGCCAGCCGCTCAGGAACTGCTGCAGCATGTCGACGATCTGGGCGCTGCCGCCCACGGACGCGATCTGCTCGTTCACCTGCTCCATGAGGTCCGGGCGGACCACCTCGAGGAAGAACCCCAGGGCGGAGAACGCGAACATGAGGATCGGGATGAGGGCGAGGACGAGGAAGTACGTGATCGCTGCGGCGAACTGATTGCCCAGCCTGTCGCCGAAGCGGGCGAGGGTCGCCTGCAGGTGGGCGACGACGGGCCGGCGCAGGAGCTGCTGGGCGGTGCCCTGTCCCGCGTCCCGCTTGGACGTCGTGAGGATCCTGTCGGGTGCGTGTGCAGTGGCGGTCATGCCTGCCATCCTACGGGCGAGATGCGCTTCTCGGCAGGACTCCGGTGCGTCTCCTGTGAGTGAAGTCGGTGCTCAGCTCCTATGCTGGCCCGCATGAGCGTCACGACAGCACCCCTGTCCCGCGTCCTGCTGGCCGCGGCGGATCCTGCGGCGCAGGGCACCTCTTTCATGGACCGGTTCACGCAGTGGGTCGTGAGCGTCATGGACATGCTGGGCGCGCCCGGCGTGGGCCTGCTGGTCGCCCTGGAGAACCTCTTCCCGCCCATTCCCAGCGAGCTCATCCTGCCGCTGGCCGGCTTCACCGCGAGCCTGGGTCAGATGAGCCTCGTGTCCGCGATCGCGTGGGCCACGATCGGCTCCGTCGTGGGCGCGATGGCCCTCTACTGGGTGGGCCGGGCCTTCGGCCACGAGCGGATCACCGGGTGGGCGGCGAAGCTGCCGCTCGTCAACCCCGAGGACGTGGAGAGGACCGTCGCCTGGTTCGGCCGCCACGGGCGCAAGGCCGTGTTCTTCGGGCGGATGATCCCCATCTTCCGCTCCCTCATCTCGATCCCCGCCGGCATCGAGCGGATGAGCCAGAGCATCTTCCTGCTGCTGACGATGGCGGGCTCGCTCATCTGGAACACCGTGTTCGTCCTGCTGGGGTTCTGGGTGGGCGAGAACTACGCGATCATCGAGACCTACGCCGGCTGGTTCCAGAAGGCCGTCATCGTCGTCGTGGCCCTCGCGGTCGTGTGGTGGGTCGTCCGCCGGGTCCGGCGGGTGCGTGCGCGGTCCGCCGCGCAGGACGGCCCGGACACGGCCACGACTGCTGAGCCCGAGGCCGGGACCGACCCCGAGGCCCCGGCCGGGTCGTGAACCGGCCGGGGCCTCGGGTCAGGCGGCCGTGCAGGTCAGCCGGCCCAGGCCTCGGCGGTGTGGGCGTGCGGGACGACCTCGTCGGGCCGCGGGGGACCGGGCGGGGTGCCGTTGCCGAACGGGGACTCGTTCGCCAGTGACTCGCGGTCGTGCGGCTCGAGCCAGCCGGAGAGGTCCGGTCCCACCGGGACGACCTGCGTGGGATTGATGTCCTCGTGGACGATGTAGTAGTGCTCCTTGATCTGCTGGAAGTCGACGGTGTCGCCGAATCCCGGGGTCTGGAACAGATCGCGGGCATAGCCCCACAGGGCGGGGAAGTCGCTGAGCCGCTGCCGATTGCACTTGAAGTGCGAGTAGTAGACGGCGTCGAAGCGCGCGAGCGTCGTGAAGAGGCGCACGTCCGCCTCGGTGATCCGGTCGCCCAGGAGGAAGCGGCGGGTCGTGAGCCGCTCCTCGATCGTGTCGAGCGCGGTGAAGAGGCGGTCGAACGCTGACTCGTACGCCTCCTGGCCGCCCGCGAACCCGCACCGGTACACCCCGTTGTTGATCTCCGTGTAGATGAGCCGCATGAGCGGGTCCATCTCCGCCCGCAGCTCCTCCGGGCACAGGTCCGGGGCGCCCTCGCGGTGGAAGCGCGTCCACTGCGAGGAGAAGTCCAGGGTGATCTGCGGGAAGTCGTTCGTCACGACGGCGCCGGTGGGGATGTCGACGATCGCGGGCACCGTGATGCCGCGCGGGTAGCCCGGGAAGCGGGCGAAGAACGCCTGCTGCAGCCGCTCGATGCCCAGGACGGGATCGACGCCGCCCGGATCCAGGTCGAACGTCCACGACCGGGCGTCGTGGGTGGGGCCCGGCATGCCCAGCGAGATCGCGTCCTCGAGGCCCAGGAGGCGGCGGACGATCATCGTCCGGTTGGCCCACGGGCAGGCGCGCGCCGCGACGAGGCGGTACCGTCCGGCCTCGACCGGCCACTGCGCATCCGGATCATCGAGGATCCGGTCCTCGATGTAGTTCGTGTCCCGGTCGAACGCCTGCCCCGCTGCGACGTAGCTGCCGCGGGTCGAGTGCTCGTCGGTGCTGCTCTCCGACACGTCGATCTCCTTGCCGTGTGAGTCCGCCGGGTCGTCAGTCGCCGTAGATCTCGTCGAGGACCTGAGCGAAGTCCTTCGTGATGAGGTGGCGCTTGACCGACTGCTTCGCGGACAGGTAACCGTTCTCCTCGCTCAGGGCGAACGGTACCAGTCGGAACTCGCGGATCGACTCGGCGCGGGAGACCGTCGCGTTCACCTCGTCGACGGCCTTCGCGATCGAGTCGTGGACCGCCTTGTTGTCGACCGCCTCCTCGAGCGTCATGTCCGCGCGCATGCCGCGGTTCGACAGCCAGCCCGGCAGCATCTCCTCATCGAGGAAGATGAGTGCGGCGATGAAGTTGCGGTTGTCGCCCACGACGACGGGCTGGCCGATGAGCGGGTGGCGGCGCAGCTCGTCCTCGAGCGGGGCGGGCGCGACGTTCTTCCCGGACGAGGTGACGATGAGCTCCTTCTTGCGGCCGGTGATGCGCAGGAACCCGTCCGCGTCGATCTCGCCGATGTCTCCCGTCCGCAGCCAGTCCTCGTAGAAGGTGTCCGCCGTGGCCTCGGGGTTCTTCCAGTACTCGCGGAAGACGCTCACGCCGCGCGCCAGGACCTCGCCGTCCGGAGCGATCGCGATGGAGCAGCCCGGCAGCGGCTTGCCCACGGTGCCGATGCGGGCCTCGGAGGGGTGGTTGACCGTCACGGGCGCTGTCGTCTCCGTGAGGCCGTAGCCCTCGATGATCTCGACGCCGATGCCCCGGTAGAAGTGGCCCAGGTGCTCGCCCAGCGGGCCGCCGCCGGAGACCGCGTACTGCAGCTCGCCGCCCATGACCGTCCGGAGCTTCGAGTAGACGAGTCGGTCGAAGAGCGTGTGGCGCAGCCGCAGGGGCAGGGACGGCCCGCCCTCATCGAGCGCGCGCGAGTAGGCGACAGCCGTCTTCGTCGCGGCAGCGAAGATGGAGCCCTTCCGGTCGGCCTCCGCCTTCGCCCGTGCAGCGTTGTAGACCTTCTCGAAGACGCGGGGGACGCCCAGGATGTAGGTGGGCTTCACCTCGGAGAACGTGTCCGTCAGGCGCGTGAGGTCGGAGGTGTGGGCGAGCACGCTGCCCACGTTGATCGCCAGGATCTCGACGAAGCGGGCGAAGACGTGCGCCAGCGGCAGGAACAGGAGGCAGACGCTGCCGGGGCTGAAGACGCCGGGGACGTGCTGCTGGGCGCTCGCGACGGTCTCGACGAAGTTGCCGTGCGTCAGGACGCAGCCCTTCGACCGGCCGGTCGTGCCGGAGGTGTAGATGAGCGTCGCGACGGACTCGCCGGTCACCTGCGCCCGGCGGGCCTCGAGCTCCTCGTCCGTGATCGCGGCCCCCATCTCGCGCAGCTCGTCGAGGCCGGCGGCCTCGTAGACCCAGACCGGGACGGTGCCGGCGGGGATCCCCGCCTCCTGGGCACCGGCCCGTGCGCGCAGGGCGTGATCGTCGGACTGGACGAGCGCGAAGCTCACCTCAGCATCCGTGATCATCCAGGCCAGCTGGTCCGCAGAGGAGGAGTCGTAGAACGGGACGGAGACGCCGCCGGCGAACCAGATGGCGTAGTCGCACAGCGTCCACTCATAGGCGGTCGCGCCGAAGAGCGCGATGCGCCCGCCGGGCTCCAGGCCCGCGGCGAGGAGGCCCTTCGCGACCGAGGACACGTCATCGAGGAACTCCTGCCCGGAGACCTCCCGCCATTCCCCGGGAGCGGAGGGGCGGAGCATGAGGGTGGCGGCCGGGTCTGCGTGGATGCGCTCGAGGAGGACGTCGGTGATCGACTGCCCGGTCCGGAAGTCGATCCCCTCGCGTGACGTCGTGGTCTGGGGCATCGTGATGGAAGACAAGGCGGCGCCTCTCTGCAGCGGGTCAGCGGACGGGTGCCGGGCGCACCGGCGACTGACTTCATCCTACGGCGACGTAACCTCCGTCACTAATCGTCGCGCCTTCCGCCGGAGGGCTGGGCCTCCGCTCCCGCGGGAGGACTAGGATGGAGCAGTCTCCCGTCCCGACCCCGGAAGGATCCCACCGATGACCGCAGCCTCCGACCAGACGAGCCCCGTCGACCATCGGTACGACGCCGAGCTCGCAGATCGGATCGAGCGACGGTGGCAGGAGCGGTGGGCCGCGGAGAAGACCTTCGCCGCACCCAACCCCGTGGGGGATCTGGCCGACGCGGCACCGGACCGTCCGGCGGGGGACCGCGAGCACGTCTACCTCATGGACATGTTCCCCTACCCGTCCGGCCGCGGCCTGCACGTGGGACACCCCCTGGGCTACCTGGCGACGGACGTCTTCGCCCGCTACCACCGCATGCGGGGACACAACGTCATGCACGCGCTGGGATACGACTCCTTCGGCCTGCCGGCGGAGCAGTACGCCGTCCAGACCGGGCAGCACCCGCGGGTGACGACGGAGGAGAACATCGCGAACATGCGACGCCAGCTGTCCCGGCTGGGCCTGGGGCACGACGCGGACCGCACCTTCTCCACGACGGGCCCGGACTTCGTCCGCTGGACGCAGTGGATCTTCCTGCAGATCTTCAACAGCTGGTACGACCCCGAGGCCGCGGACGGCATCGGTGCCGCCCGCCCCATCGAGACCCTCATCCGCCAGTTCGAGGACGGCCGCGACACCGGCCGCGACCAGACGTGGGCGCAGCTGAGCCCGGCCGAGCGCGAGGACGTCCTCCAGGAGTACCGGCTTGCCTACATCTCCGACTCCCCGGTCAACTGGTGCCCCGGCCTGGGCACTGTCCTGGCGAACGAGGAGGTGACGGCGGAGGGCCGGTCGGAGCGCGGGAACTTCCCCGTCTTCACCCGCACGCTGCGCCAGTGGAACATGCGCATCACCGCGTACGCGGATCGCCTGGCCGATGACCTCGACCTGGTTGACTGGCCGGACGCCGTCAAGCAGATGCAGCGCAACTGGATCGGCCGCTCCGAGGGAGCGCTCATCCGCTTCGCAGCCGGTGAGCGGCAGATCGAGGTCTACACGACGCGTGCGGATACCCTGTTCGGCACCACCTACCTGGTCCTCTCGCCCGAGCACCCGCTCGTCGACGTCCTCACGGCCGAGGCATGGGAAGACGATGTGCCCGCCGCGTGGCGGGGCGAGGGGGAGACTCCGGCCGCCGCGATCGCCGCCTACCGCCGCGCGGCCGCGGCGAAGACGCCGGCGGAGCGGCAGGAGGATCGGACGAAGACCGGTGTGTTCACCGGCACACGAGTCACGAACCCCGCGACCGGCGCCTCGCTGCCCGTCTTCGTGGCCGACTACGTCCTCATGAACTACGGAACGGGCGCCGTCATGGGCGTGCCCGGCGAGGACGCGCGCGACTGGGACTTCGCGAAGGCGTTCGGACTGCCGTACACGCGCACGGTCCAGCCGCCGGCGGACCACGACGAGGACACCGTCTACACGGGCGACGGAGCGAAGATCAACTCCGCGAACGCGGACATCGATCTGAACGGCACGACGATCGACGAGGCGAAGGCGGCGATGCTCGCGTGGCTCGAGGAGCGCGGACTGGCGACCGCCTCCACGCAGTACCGCCTGCGCGACTGGCTGTTCTCGCGCCAGCGCTACTGGGGCGAGCCGTTTCCCATCGTCTACGACGAGGACGGGGCACCGCACGCGATCCCGGACGAGATGCTGCCCGTCGACCTGCCGGAGGTCCCGGACTTCTCACCGCGCACCTTCGCCGCGGACGATGTGGAGAGCGAGCCGGAGGCTCCGCTGAGCCGCAACCGCGAGTGGGTCGAGGTCGAGCTGGACCTGGGCGACGGACCCCGCACCTACCGCCGGGACACGAACACGATGCCCAACTGGGCCGGGTCGTCCTGGTACCAGTTCCGCTACGCGGACCCCATGAACGCGGACCTCTTCGTCGCCCCGGAGAACGAGCAGTACTGGCTGGGCCCCACCGCGCAGAAGCCGGCCGGCGGCGCAGATCTTTACGTGGGCGGCGTCGAGCACGCAGTGCTCCACCTCCTGTACTCGCGGTTCTGGCACAAGGTGCTCTTCGATCTGGGGCACTCGGCCTCGTTCGAGCCGTTCCACAGGCTCATCAACCAGGGCTACATCCAGGCCTACGCCTTCACGGACTCGCGCGGCGCGTACGTCGCGGCCGACGAGGTCGAGGAGCGGGTCGCCGAGGACGGCACGACCACCTGGTGGCACGACGGCCAGCAGGTGAGCCGTGAGTACGGCAAGATGGGCAAGTCGCTCAAGAACGTCGTGACGCCGGACGAGATGTACGAGCAGTACGGCGCGGACACGTTCCGCGTGTACGAGATGTCCATGGGCCCGCTCGAGGTCTCCCGAGCCTGGGAGACCCGCGCGGTCGTGGGCGCCCACCGGTTCCTGCAGCGCGTCTGGCGCCTCGTCATCGACGAGGAGACCGGCGCAGTGCGGATCGACGAGTCCGACCCGGACACGGAGACGCTGCGCGTGCTGCACCAGACGATCGCGGGCGTGCGCGAGGACCTCGAGCACTTCCGCAACAACACGGCGGTCTCGAAGCTCATCGTGCTGACGAACCACCTCACGAAGGCGGGCGTGGCCCCGCGGCAGGCGATCGAACCGCTCGTCCTCATGCTGGCCCCGCTGGCGCCGCACATGGCGGAGGAGCTGTGGGAGCGGCTGGGGCACCCCGAGTCGCTCACCTACGCCCCGTTCCCGGAAGCGGACCCGCAGCACCTCGTCGCCGACACCGTCACCGCCGTGGTGCAGGTGAAGGGCAAGGTGCGTGCCCGCCTCGAGGTCTCCCCGGACATCGCGGAGGACGAGCTCGAGCGACTCGCGCTGGCCTCCGACGGGGCACAGCGCGCCGTGGGCGGCGCGGGCATCCGCAAGGTCATCGTCCGGGCGCCCAAGCTCGTCAACATCGTCCCGGACGCCTGAGTCCGGGAGTCCGTCCCCGCAAGGAGGTCCCCTTGGCCACCACCCCCGACGACATCCGAGCCGCCCTGCAGGTCGTGCCGGAACTCGATCCGCACCGCGAGGTCGAGCACCGGATCCGCTTCCTCGTCGAGTACGTGCGGCGGACGGGCGCGAAGGGCCTGGTGCTGGGCATCTCCGGCGGACAGGACTCGAGCCTCGCCGGCCGGCTCGCACAGCTGGCGGTCGAGGACCTGCGCCAGCAGGGGGCGCGCGCCCGCTTCATCGCCGTCCGGCTTCCCTACGGGGTGCAGGCGGACGCGGACGATGCGGCCGAAGCGGTCGACTTCATCCAGCCGGACGAGGTCGTCGACTTCGACATCCGGCCCGCGACGGATGCGCTGGTCCAGACGCACGATGCGGCCACCGGCCGCCCCCTGCCGGACTTCCACCGGGGCAATGTGAAGGCGCGCATGCGGATGATCGCCCAGTACTCGATCGCCGGCGAGCGCGGCTCCCTGGTCGTGGGAACCGACCACGCGGCCGAGGCCGTCACCGGGTTCTTCACGAAGTACGGCGATGGAGGCGCGGACGTGGCCCCGCTCACGGGGCTGACGAAGCGGCAGGGGGCGGCGCTTCTGCGCGCGCTGGGCAGCCCCGATCGCCTGTGGCAGAAGGTGCCCACCGCGGACCTGCTGGACGAGGCCCCCGGCCAGACGGATGAGAGCTCGCTGGGACTGACCTACGAGCAGATCGACGACTTCCTCGAGGGACGCCCGGTCTCCGACGAGGTCGCGCACGCGATCATCGAGCGCTACCGGATGACCGAGCACAAGCGCCGCACGCCCCCGGGACCCGCTGACACCTGGTGGTGAGACCCGTCCCGCTGGGGAGTCGGTCCGGAGGGGGAGTCAGTCCTCCAGGATCTGACTCACCAGCAGGACGCGGGAGAACTCCGCGCGTGCCGCCAGCAGGACGTCCGCACGCTGCTCACCGGTGCTCTTCGCGTCGCTGAACGACTTCCAGCCGTCCTCGCGCCGGTCGCCGGGGATGAGGACGCGGCCGTCGTCCTCGGCCGTCTCCGTCTCTCTGCGGATCCACTCGTGGAACGCCCGTGCCGCGCGGTACAGGTCCATGAAGGCCCTGTGAGCGGCGGGATCATCGAAGCGCGAGTTCGAGCAGTCCGTCAGGAAGGCCGACAGCGACCCCAGCACATCGCGGGAGAAGGCGGTCATCTCCGCCTCGACCCGCAGGCGGCGGATGAGTCCGTCGTCCTCCGGCAGGAGCCCGACGATCCTCGTCGCAGCCTCGCGATCCGCCACCGCCAGCTCCTCCTGCGGCGTCTGTGTGAGGGTGACCGGCGAGTAGTCCTCGTACGCGGCGGCCGCCTGCGACTGGAGGTCGTCGATCCGGTCCTGCAGGTGCGCCCACGTGCGCGACCAGCCCAGGACCGCGACCGCCAGCAGGAGGACCGCGACGAGCAGCAGGATCCAGCCGACACCATGCAGCGGCGGGATGAGCGCGCAGATGAGGAGCACCGCGGTCGCCGCCAGGACGACGAGCGCGGAGGGAGTGTTCACGAGGAAGTCACCGATTCGCTTCACCCGTCCAGACTACCCGGGAGACCCCGTCGCCTATGCTGTGTCGGACGCCGCGCGTCGCGCCGGGACCTCCGGCCGGACGCGCACCCACCGCTGGAGGCTGAGGAGCACCATGACGACTGTGTCCGTGATCGGGGTCGGGTACCTGGGAGCCGTGCACGCGGCATCGATGGCCTCGCTGGGACACACGGTGATCGGCGTCGACGTGGACGAGCGGAAGCTCGCGGAGCTGTCCGCGGCCCGCGCGCCCTTCTTCGAGCCCGGCCTGCCGGAGCTGCTGGAGCAGACGCAGGACACCGGCCGGCTGTCCTTCACCACCGACACGTCCGCGGTGCAGGCCGCGAGCGTCCACTTCATCTGCGTCGGCACGCCGCAGCGGGCGGACGGACTGCACGCGGACCTCACGTACGTCGAGGCCGCACTCGACTCGATCCTGCCCCACCTGAGCCCCGGCGACCTCGTCGTCGGCAAGTCGACCGTCCCGGTGGGCACCGCGGCGGGTCTGGCGCCGCGGGTGCGTACGGCGGGCGCGGAGCTCGCCTGGAACCCCGAGTTCCTGCGCGAGGGGAAGGCCGTCCAGGACACGCTCGCACCCGATCGCCTCGTCTACGGCGTCCCGGACGGCGCTGCCGGTGAGCGCGCGCAGCAGCAGCTCGACGAGGTCTACGCCGCGATCCTCGAGAAGGACACCCCGCGCATCGTCGCGGATTACCCCACGGCGGAGCTCGTCAAGACGGCGGCGAACTCCTTCCTCGCGACGAAGATCTCCTTCATCAACGCGATGGCGGAGCTGTGCGAGACGGCCGGTGGGGACGTGACGGTGCTCGCGGACGCGATCGGGATCGACGACCGGATCGGCCGGAAGTTCCTCAACGCCGGCCTGGGCTTCGGCGGCGGCTGCCTGCCCAAGGACATCCGCGCGTTCATCGCGCGCGCGGATGATCTGGGGGCCGGGGA
>DWZY01000381.1 GCA_019117325.1 Candidatus Brevibacterium intestinigallinarum | reverse complement strand
GAAGAACAACCACGTGCGGGCGATCCGCTACAGCACGCTCGAGGCGATCTGCGAGGCGCTCGACTGCCAGCCCGGCGATCTCCTCCGGTTCGAGGCCGCGCAGTGATGAGGGCCGACGAGGAGGCTCCGATGAGGGCTGTCGAAGAGGTCGTCGCAGACGCGCCGATCGAGGCTGTCGCGGAGGCGCCGCGGGTGCGGCACGCGCTCGTCGCCGGTGGACTGTCTGTGCTCGGCAACGGGATCTTTGTGGGGCTGCTGCTTCTGGCGGGTCTGGTGGGTGGCTGGCGTCCTGGGCCCGGTCTGCTGATCCTCATCATCCTGGGCGGGCTCACCGGAGTATCACTCACGATGGTCGGCCTGGTGGTGCGACGCAGCCGCGGTCTGACACTGCGAGCGCTGGGCTTCCGTCGCCCCACCTGGCGGCTGCTGCACCTTCTGTGGCAGATCCCAGTCACCTTCATCGTCGCGGTGGCCGCGAGCGGTCTGATCCTCACGACGTTCTTCGACGGAGGCGACACCGGCAGTGTCGGCGGGATGTCTCAGCACATCGACGACCTGGGTGGGGGAGTGCTGCCGGTCTTCGCCCTATGGGTGCTGGCTGCAGTGCTCACGCCGCTGTGGGAGGAGGTCCTGTTCCGGGGCATCCTGTTCCAGGCGCTCGCCCGGCGGATGCCGTGGTTTCTCGCCGCACTGCTGGGGGCGGCGGTCTTCGCGGCGATCCACATCGCTCCGCCCGCGCTCGCCTACGTCTTCGTCCTGGGCCTCAGCTGCTGCCTTCTGCTGCGCTTCCACGGGAACCTGTGGGCGCCGATCATCCTCCATGCCGTCAACAACACGATCGTCGTGG
Source organism: Candidatus Brevibacterium intestinigallinarum (assembly GCA_019117325.1). GTDB lineage: Bacteria > Actinomycetota > Actinomycetes > Actinomycetales > Brevibacteriaceae > Brevibacterium > Brevibacterium intestinigallinarum. The sequence goes on along the minus strand of DWZY01000381.1, from coordinate 3,941 downwards.
TGGGTGCGGTCGCGGCGCTGGGTGCAGCGTCGGCGTGATCGAATGGGCAACGTGCGCTGATAAAATTATCGACGCTTCTGGCGGCCGATAAGATTATCAAGACGCGCACATCGATGCGCAGCGTCGTTCGGTACCAGCACGCTCGTCGATAGTTGCCTGGCAGGTCGAGTGGAGCGCGCTGTAGTTGCGTGCCCACGTTGCCCATGTCTGCGTGCAGGGTCCCCGCTGCACGTCATGACTGCCGAACAAGCCGAAGGTGGTCTCCCCGCGCGAGCGAGGAGACCACCTGCAGAGCATCACGTCCTCTGCGCGATGGGCCAGTCAGCGATCGCGATCAGTGTGCGCCACGTCGCCGGATCCTCCGGGAGACAACGACTGCTGCGATGCCCAGCGCGATCACGCTCAGGGCCGCCCCGATGAGCATCGGCAGATTCTGATCCGCTCCGGTCCGGGGGAGATGACCGCCGAGGTCGTCCTCCGGAGGCCCGTCGTCACCGGATCCATCTCCACCTCGATCGTCATCGGAGCCATCCTCGTCACCGGACTGGTTCCCGTCGGTGCCGTCATCGCCCGAACCATCGTCACCGTTGCCGTCGTCGGAGCCACCCTCGTCGGAGCCGTTCGCGTCGTCACGGCCATCGCTATCGCCGGACCCGTCGTCACGACCATCGTCGTCCGACCCGTCGTCATCCGAACCGCCATCGTCAGACCCGTCGTCGTCTCCGGATCCTCCGTCGTCCGCATCACCGTCGTCGTCCGACCCGCCGTCGTCATCGGACCCGTCCTCACCGGTGGTGAAGGTCTGCATCGGCGTCCGAGTGACGTTCCCCGCGACGTCGGTGAGGTCGGCGAACCAGGCGTACTCGACGTCTGGACGCACCCCCGTCAGCACGACGCTGGCGGACTCCTCACCGACAGTCTCCACGGCCTCGGCGACGGCGACGGGTTCCCCGACGGTCATCGTGAGAGACGACGTGGTGAGCGTCCGCTCCGTCTCCCCGCCTAGTTCCAGCTCGAGCACGAAGTTCTCCGAATCCTCCCCATGGAACCCGGGCACGTTGTCCGGATCGACAGGGCTGTGCCAGTCACCGTCCGAGGTGGCGGTGTCCAGCAGCGGCGAGTACGTGTTCGAGTACAGCAGCCCGTTCTCCGCATCCACGCTCAGGTGCCGCAGGAACTCCTGCCCGCCGTACACCCGAGACTGGTAGTCGGTGAGCAGACCGTAGGCGACAGAGCCGTCGTCCCGGGTGTGCGACGCGACGCCCGTGCCGGCAATGTGCCCGCCCAGTACCAGCTTCACGTTCGAGTACGGAGCGATGAGCTGGTCCATGAGCTGGTCGTTCGCCCACTGGTTCTCCCCGATGCCCACAGACTGGTGGGACGCGAGGATCACCGTGTGCTCCGGGTGCTGCTCGATGACGTCGCGCGCCCAGGCGAGTCCCTCGTCGTCCGCGTCATCCGCAGAGAAGAAGCCCACCTCCAGCAGGAGCAGTCGCGCGCCGTCGATCTCACCCGTGTAGTAGTAGTTGTCGATCGACTGGCTGCCGCCGAACTCCCACGGCGAACCCTCGAGCGACTCCTCGAACCGCTCGTGCGGGAAGTACTTCGGCAGCATGACACGACCATTGCGCTCGTCGTTGTAGTCGTGATTGCCCCACGAGATCATGTACGGGATGTCCGCGTCCTCGAGCGCGGCGGCAGCCGGCTCCGCGTTCTTCCACTGGTACTCCTGCGACAGGTACTCGCGGTTCACCCAGTCGCCCGACTGGACGACCATCTGGGTGTTCCGCTCCTCCGCACGACCGGCGACGTACTCGAACTGGTGCTGCATGAGCTCCGGCGTCGCTTGTGCGTAGAGCTGCGTGTCCGGCACGTGGTCGAAGCCCCAGTCATACGCCGTGGGCTCGGGCTCCACCGTCGGGTCGCGGTCCGTCATCGTCGGGTCCGCGGGCAGTCCGCGCCACACCAGCAGCGACACGGAGCCGTCGTCCGCGACCGCATCGACCTCAGCACTCGTGTCCACGTCCAGCAGCAGATCGCCGCCGTCCGCATCCGCATCCGTGTCCTGGTGCACCCACTCCTTCGCGGAGTGGTCCCAGACGAACGCGGTGACCTGCCGATCGTCGCCCGTGCCCTGCCACGAGAAGTGCAGACCGTCGTCCTCCGCCTGCTGGGCCTCCTGCTCGCTCAGCGCGATCGTGTGGATCTGATACGGGTTCTCCCCGCGCGCCACGGTCGTCGTGTCACCCTCGCCAGCCGTGGTCACCTCACCGCTGTCCGGCGTGAGCTCCTCCGGCGTGCGGTCCGGGCTGGAGCCCTCGCGGACAGTCGTGCTGTCCGCGTCGAGCGCCACCGTCGCGTCCGCCATGAACGTCGTGCCGATCTCCTCCGGGTAGTCCGTGACCGGCGTGGACGTGAGAGTCACCTCTCCGTCCGCGCTGCGCGCCGCCGCCGAGGTCGTGCTCAGCGTCGGCTGCTCCGGCGCCTTCGTGTCCTCGACAGCCAGCGTGACGGCGGCGCTGGCAGGTTCCCCGGCCTCGGATGCGGCGACCAGTTCGATCTCCTGCTCACCGATCGCAGCCACCGGCACGTCCAGCGCGAACGCTCCGGCGTCCACCGTCTGCGTGAGGACGTCCTCGCCGCCCACCCGGGCGGTCACCTCGCTGCGCCGGGACAGGGTGCCGGTCACGCGCGTGTTCCCGGCCTCGAGCGCGGCGCCCGCCGCAGGCGACTCGATCGTGATCGTCGTGGCGTTGGCATCCCGCGACTCGCGATCCGAGACCGTGACGGCCTCGCCCAGCAGGTTCGCGTGGCGGAACGACTCGTGGTCGGGGGAGAACGCCGTGCCCGCGACCTGCACCTCGGACACCGTCCCCGGGAAGGGGGAGGCGAGCTCGCCGTCACCGGTGTGGAAGTCGCCGATCGTCGTGTGCACGCTCCGGTCGCCCATCGTCGACCGGTACTCGACCATCTCTGAGTGAACCTCTTCACCGTCGATGAACACGGAGTAGGTCATGCCGTCATACGTCTGAGTGACGAGGTGCTCCTCGCCGTCCGCGGCGAAGTCGAAGCCCCGCTGGATGTCGACATCATCGAACTCGAAGCTGTTGCCGCGGAAGCGGGTGCTCAGCTGACCCGCGTCACCGTCGTAGCCCAGACGGAATGAGGCCTCCCCGTCTCCGGACGCGCTCTCCTTCGCGATGATCGGAGCCACTCCGTCGATCCCGGCGGCCTCGCCCCTCTCCAGGGACACGACCGCACTGACGGAGAAGCGGTCGACATCGCCGCCCACGTCGCCCGGGTACTGGAGTCGCACGTCGCCCAGCGATGCGCGGCCCTCACCGCCCGCGGTGTCCGCGGTGAGCGCGCCGCCCACCACCTGTCCCTCGTTCCGCTGCGTCGAGTCCGCGAGGGTGCCGCCCTCCTCGGCACCCTGGCCGAAGTGCTCGACGAGTGCGTACTCGCCCTCCCACACCTTCGCCGGTGCGGCCGGCAGCGCGCCGGTGCCGAAGTACGCCCACACCGTCGCGGCACCGTGCGCGGGCACCTGGCCGGCCCGCACCCACACGGTCGACTCGCCGCCCGGCTCCCACACCTCCACCTCGTGGGGCAGCGGCGCGCCGTCCAGCCCGGTGAAGCCCACCTCGTCCGCCTCCACGTCCGGCGTGTCCTCGAGACGCACCTTGACGGGGACGGACCTGAGCGCGGTGTCCGTGTCGTTGCGGACCGTCACCGCCTGCCGGGTCGACGCATCATCGACCGCCCATGCGATCTCCTCGCCGTCCGTCGACGCAGCCCCGGTGAGCTCACGCATCCGCTGCTCGCGCTCCTCGAGTGCTGCGAGGTGCTCCAGCCCGCCCCTCTGGGCGGGGGTGAGGGAGTCGACGCGGGCACGCACACCGGCCACGGCCTCGGCGTCCGCCGTCGTGAGGTCCTCGACG
>DWZY01000003.1 GCA_019117325.1 Candidatus Brevibacterium intestinigallinarum | reverse complement strand
TGCAGCAGCCCCGGCAGCGTGAGCTCCCCGGACCGGGTCCCGCCCCCGGGCGTCTCAGACGCCTCGAGGACGGTGACCCGGACTCCGTGGGCCGCCAGGGTCACGGCGGCGGCGAGCCCGTTGGGCCCGCTGCCCACCACGACCGCTGTTGTCATTCCTGCATCCTCCCATGTGCCGTGTCGCCCACCGGGCGGGCCGCGCCCGGCTGCTGGTAGCGGCCCGGTGCCTCGTGCGCGGCGTGCGGCGGGCCCGCCGGCAGGTCGATGTCCGCGCCGTCCACGACCTCGGCGGCCTGGCGCTGGGCCTCGGCAGATCCGCCGGTGATCCTCTCAGCCGTCGCGACCGGGTCGAAGTCCGCGACCTGCGACTCCGCCAGCTGCGACTCCGGAACGTACCCTGCCAGCCGCCAGGTGACGGTGTAGGGGATCGGCCCGTCGGGCAGCCACGGCTGCGTCTCCGAGGAGTCCTTCGTCCAGTACCAGCCGCGCTCCACGACGCCCAGCGCCGCGTCGATGACCCGGTACTCGGTGTACGCGCGGTGGATGGGCTCCGACTCCGTGAAGACGACGACGAGGTCGCCTGGCGCGTAGCCGCAGCGACGCTGGACGGCCTCGATGAGGCGCTCGTCGTGGAGGTGGCCGTCGCCGAACTGCCAGCCCACCAGCGCGGAGCACACCGTCTCCGCCTCGCGGACGCGGGCTGTGTCGATGTCGACGTGGTCGCCCAGGATCGAGTGCAGCGCGCGTCCCATGCTGTGCATGCTGCGCCACGCGTTCGTCTTCTGGACGAACATCTCCCCCAGGTCCTCGCCGAACGCGGCAGCGAGCTGGGTCGAGTGCATCGCGTTCGACTTCTTCACGTGGGTCTCGATCCGCATCTCCGCGTCCTTGTCCCGGAACGCCCAGACCGCGGACGCCCAGTTGCCCGCGTACTGGCGGTAGGAGACGAGGAAGGAAATGAGGTCCGGTCGCAGATTGCCCAGGATCGGCCAGATGAGCATGCCCACGAGCATCGCAGCCAGCAGCCACGGCGAGCTCACGTCGCCCAGCCCGTAGCCCTCGCCCGCGTGGAAGTTCCAGAAGAGGAACGCGCCGGAGAACATGAAGAACAGGTTCCACTCGAGCGGCACGGCCAGCGGGATCGTCGAGACGATGAAGAGGTGGAACGCGAACATGCCCACGAGCGCCAGCAGAGTGAGCGTCCGGTCCGTGGAGAAGAGGAGGACCAGGGGCATACCCGCCTCCAGCACGGTGCCCGGGCCATGCGCCATGAACGACGCGAACTTCGACGGTCGCATGTCCGTGGGGTGGTTGCGGTAGCTCAGCCGCTTGAGCGGCATGGGCATCCACATCGTGTTCGCCATCATCGTCGCGACGGCGGGGCTGAAGTGGCGGCCCAGCTTCGACACGGCTGCGCCCACCCACGAGACGCAGATGACGATCTTCGCCGCGACGATCATGTCAGTGAAGTGCACGAGGATGCCGAACGCCAGGATGACGGCGGCGTACTGCTCCGCCCGCGAGGTGAGGAACACGACCTTGTCGCGCAGCCCCATGAGGAACAGCAGGCCCAGATAGGTGAGGAACGCCCACGCCGGCAGCAGGCCCGCCTGCGTCTGCGGCACGAGGTCCATCCGCGCCCCACCGGGATGGACGATGAGGAAGACGACGTTCGCGAGGATCGCGCAGTAGAGGAAGACGTCGAACACCGTGCGGTGGTCACCGGAGGTGAACGGCACCTTCGACGGCCACGGCGGGACCCGCAGAGTACCCGGCCGCGCGTAGTAGAGGATACCGCCGATGGGCGGGCTCACCTTGAACGCCAGCGGCCCCGAGGACGACGACAGGCCCGTGATCTCGAAGAGGATCGTCCACATCATGAGCTTGAGGTAGACGACGGGCTCCGTCCACCACGATGTGAACTCCCCGAACCCGCCCAGCGCGGGGGTCGTGAGCCCCACGATGGCGACGCCCAGGATGACGTAGAGGGCCATCTTGATGACGTAGAACATGGCGATGCTCTTGGGCACGCCGAAGCCGAACTCGCCCCAGTGGGCGGCCAGCGTCCTGACCCGCTGCTGGAACGGCATCGCCACGATGGCGGCCGCCCCTTCCTGCGGGATGTCCGGTGTCTTCCAACCCATGATTCCTCCTTGAATGCGGGGATGGCAGGTGAATGAGTGCTGCGCGTGCGTGCTGCGGTCAGACGGCAGCGGCAACCGTGCCGGCCTCGGCCTCGGCGGCCCTTGCCGCCTCTGCCGCCTGCGCCCGCAGCAGCGGCTTGTCGATCTTGCCCACGGGGTTCGTGGGGATGCGGTCGACCAGGGTGAGCTCGACCGGGACCTTGATCTTCGTGAGACGGGCGCGGCAGTGGTCGAGCAGATCCTCTGCCGTCAGCGCCGAGCCCGGATGCAGGACGACACGTGCGACGGGCACCTCGCCCAGTCGCGGGTCGGGCCGTCCGACGACCGCGGCCTGGGCGACTCCGTCGACGCCGTGGAGCACGGTCTCGATCTCCTTGGGGTAGATGTTCTCTCCCCCGCGGATGATCATGTCCTTGATGCGGTCGACCAGTGACAGGTAGCCGTCCTCGTCGAGCACGCCCACGTCGCCGGTGCACAACCAGCCGTCGACGATGGTCTCCCGCGTGGCCTCCGGCCGACCCAGGTACCCGCGCATGACGGTTGGGCCCGCGATCCGGACCTCGCCGCGCTCACC
>DWZY01000380.1 GCA_019117325.1 Candidatus Brevibacterium intestinigallinarum | reverse complement strand
GCGGCGATGGGCTCGAGCGCCTCGCGCATCTCCGTGATCGCCGCGAGGTCCGTGATGTCGACGGAGCTGGCGAAGGTTCCGCGGCGCGGGTACGACACGACGAGGTGCTCGCCCTCGAGGCGCTTGAGCGCCTCGCGGATGGGCGTCCTGCCGATCCCCAGCTCGGCACTCAGGGAGGCCTCGTTGATGGGGTCGCCGGGGGCGGTGTCGAGCATGATGAGGCGGTGTCGGAGCACTTCGTAGGCGTGTTCCGCCAGGGATGTCCGGCCGCTGGGGGTCTCCGCCGCTGCGCTCATCTCTGCACTCATCTCCTCGTCACGGGAACTCCTGTGGGAAAGGTGTTGCGCTGTGCCTGCGCCAGGGCCTACGCTACAGGAACGCAACTGATATATTAGTTGCCGATTAAAGAGTGCCGACGGCGGCGCTCGGAGGTCGAGAACAGATCGAAGGAGATCCATGAGCGAGCACGTCGCCACCCGCCCGAACGACGCGAGCGCCCCCGTGACTGATGAGCGCTTCCCCAGTCGCGAGCCCGTCGAGCTGAGCACCCCGCTGGGTGAGCTCGACCCGGAGATCGCGGGCTTCATCGACGCGGAGCTGCACCGCCAGCGCGACGGCCTCGAGATGATCGCCTCGGAGAACCACACCGCAGCGGCCGTCATGGCCGCGCAGGGCTCGGTGCTCACGAACAAGTACGCGGAGGGCTACCCGGGCCGCCGCTACTACGGCGGCTGCGAGCACGTCGATGAGGTCGAGCGCCTCGCCATCGATCGCGTGAAGGCCCTCTTCGGAGCTGAGTACGCGAACGTCCAGCCGCACTCGGGCGCCCAGGCCAACGCGGCGGTCATGCACGCGCTCATCCGGCCCGGCGACACCGTCCTGGGCCTCAACCTGGCCCACGGCGGCCACCTCACGCACGGGATGAAGATCAACTTCTCCGGCCGCCTCTACTCGATCGTCCCCTACGGCCTCGACGAGGAGACCGGACGCGTCGACATGGCCGAGGTCGAGCGCCTCGCCCACGAGCACCAGCCCAAGCTCATCGTCGCCGGCTGGTCCGCGTACTCGCGGCAGCTCGACTTCGCGGAGTTCCGCCGGATCGCGGACGCGGTGGGCGCCTACCTCATGGTCGACATGGCCCACTTCGCCGGCCTCGTCGCCGCGGGCCTCCACCCCTCGCCCGTCCCGCACGCCCACGTCGTCTCCTCGACGACGCACAAGACCCTGGGCGGGCCCCGCGGCGGCATCATCCTCACGAACGACGGCGACATCGCGAAGAAGATCAACTCCGCCGTCTTCCCTGGCCAGCAGGGCGGACCGCTGGAGCACGTCATCGCGGGCAAGGCGGTGGCCTTCGGCCTCGCGGCCACGGAGACGTTCGCGGAGAAGCAGCGGCGGACGCTGGCCGGTGCCGCGGAGCTGGCACGCCGCCTGGGCGAGTCCGATGTCGCGGACCGCGGCATCTCCGTGCTGACCGGCGGCACGGACGTCCACCTGGTCCTTGTCGACCTCCGCCACTCCGTCCTCGACGGCACGCAGGCCGAGGACCTGCTGGCGCAGATCGGCATCACCGTCAACCGCAACGCGGTGCCCAACGACCCGCGTCCGCCCATGGTCACCTCGGGCCTGCGGATCGGCACGCCCGCGCTGGCCAGCCGCGGCTTCGGCACGGACGCGTTCGCGGAGGTCGCCGACATCATCGCGGAGGTGCTCATCGCGGGCACCGCCGAGGCCGGGGCCAGCCCGGACACGATCGCCGCCCTGAGCGCACGGGTGAGCCGCCTCGCTGCGGACCACCCGCTCTACCCCACCATCGCAGAGATCGGAGCACGCTGATGGCTGACCTCCTCCCCGAGCACCCAGACTTCCTGTGGCGCAATCCGGATCCCAAGAAGTCCTACGAGGCCGTCATCGTGGGCGGCGGCGGGCACGGCCTGGCCACCGCCTACTACCTGGCGAAGAACCACGGGATGACGAACATCGCGATCCTGGAGCGCGGGTGGCTGGCCGGCGGCAACATGGCCCGCAACACGACGATCATCCGCTCGAACTACCTCTGGGACGAGTCCGCGGGGATCTACGAGAAGTCGCTCAAGCTGTGGGAGCAGCTGCCGGAGGAGCTCGACTACGACTTCCTGTTCTCCCAACGCGGCGTGCTCAACCTCGCCCACACCCTGCAGGACGTGCGCGAGTCCCAGCGCCGGGTGAACGCCAACGTCCTCAACGGCGTCGACGCGGAGTGGCTGGACCCGCAGCAGGTCAAGGAGGTCTGCCCGATCATCAACATCGGCGACGACATCCGCTACCCGGTCATGGGCGGGACCTACCAGCCGCGCGCCGGCATCGCCAAGCATGATCACGTCGCGTGGGCGTTCGCCCGCAAGGCGGATGAGATGGGCGTCGACATCATCCAGAACTGCGAGGTCACCGGGATCGAGCGCGTCGGCAACCAGGTCGTGGGCGTGCAGACGACCCGCGGTCCGATCGCCACGGAGAAGGTCGCGCTCGCCGTGGCCGGAGACTCCTCCGGCCTCGCGAAGCTGGCCGGTGTCCGCCTGCCGATCCAGACCCACCCGCTGCAGGCGCTGGTCTCTGAGCTCTTCGAGCCCGTGCACCCCACGGTCGTCATGTCGAACCACGTCCACGTCTACGTCTCGCAGGCGCACAAGGGCGAGCTCGTCATGGGCGCCGGGATCGACTCCTACAACGGCTACGGCCAGCGGGGCGGCTTCCACGTCATCGAGGAGCAGCTGGCCGCAGCGGTCGAGCTCTTCCCGATCTTCGCCCGTGCGCACCTGCTGCGGACGTGGGGCGGCAACGTCGACGTCACCCTCGACGCCTCCCCGGTCGTGTCGAAGACGGAGGTCCAGGGCCTCTACGTCAACTGCGGCTGGGGCACGGGCGGCTTCAAGGGGACGCCGGGGGCGGGGTTCACCTACGCCCACACGATCGCGAACGACGAACCGCACCCGCTCAACGCCCCCTTCGCCCTGGACCGCTTCGAGACCGGTCACCTCATCGACGAGCACGGCGCCGCTGCCGTGGCGCACTGAAAGGTCCGACATGCTGCTCATCCACTGCCCCCACTGCGGGCCGCGCGACGAGACGGAGTTCCACTACGGCGGGCAGGCCCACGTGGCCTACCCCGAGGACCCGTACGCGCTGTCCGACCGCGAGTGGGCGGAATACCTGTTCTACCGCGACAACGACCGCGGCGCCTTCGCCGAGCGCTGGAGCCACGCGGCCGGCTGCCGCAAGTGGTTCAACGCCGTCCGCGACACGGCCACCTACGAGTTCACCGCGATCTACCCGATGGGATCTCCCCGCCCCGCCGCCGGAGCCTCCGCCACCACTGAAGGAGGGGCCCGATGACGACCTCCACCCGTCTGCCCGGTGCCACCGGGATCGACACCGGTCGCCCGATCACCTTCACCGTCGACGGCACCGCCTACTCCGGATACGTCGGCGACACGATCGCCAGCGCCCTCATCGCGGCCGGTCGCCTGGACTGCGGCGCCTCGACCTACCTGGGACGGCCCCGCGGCATCCTGGGCGCCGGCGTTGAAGAGTCCAACGCCCT
>DWZY01000379.1 GCA_019117325.1 Candidatus Brevibacterium intestinigallinarum | reverse complement strand
ACTCCGGCTTGAGCATGCCCTTGAGCGAGCTCTCGATGTCGTCGATCGCGTCGTAGATGACCGAGTAGTAGCGCACGTCGACGCCCTCGGACTCGGCCAGGTCGCGCGCCTTCGCCTCGGGCCTCACGTTGAAGCCGATGACGATCGCGTTGTCGACCGTCGCGAGGTTGATGTCGTTCTCCGTGATCGCACCGACACCGCGGTGGATGATGCGGAGGTCGACCTCGTCGCCCACGTCGATCTTGAGCAGCGAGTCCTCGAGGGCCTCGACCGCACCGGACACGTCGCCCTTGAGGATGAGGTTGAGCATGTCGACCTTGCCCTCTTCGAGCGCCTGCGTGAACGACTCGAGGCTGATGCGCTTGCGGTTGCGCGCCTGCTTGGCGTTCCGCTCGATCGCATCGCGCTTCTCCGCGATCTGGCGTGCGGTCCGGTCGTCGCCCGTGGCGAGGAACGTGTCGCCCGCCCGGGGGACAGAGGACAGACCCAGCACCTGGACCGGACGCGAGGGACCGGCCTCATCGAGCTGGTTGCCGTTCTCGTCGAACATCGCACGGACGCGCCCGTAGGCGGTGCCGCAGACGATCGCGTCGCCCTGGCGCAGCGTGCCGGACTCCACGAGCACGGTCGCGACCGCACCGCGGCCCTTGTCGAGCTTCGCCTCGATCGCCAGTCCGCGTGCGGGACGGGACGGGTCGGCCTCGAGCACGAGTGCTGCGTCCGTCGTGAGCAGGACGGCCTCGAGCAGCTGGTCGATGCCCTCGCGCTTGAGCGCGGAGATCGGCACGAACATCGTGTCGCCGCCGTACTCCTCGGCCACGAGGTTGTACTCGGTCAGCTGCTGCATGACCTTCTGGGGGTTCGCAGCCTCCTTGTCGACCTTGTTGACCGCCACGACGATCGGCACACCGGCCGCCTGTGCGTGGTTGAGGGCCTCGATCGTCTGCGGCATGACGCCGTCGTCCGCGGCGACCACGAGGATCGCGACGTCCGTCGACTTCGCACCGCGGGCTCGCATCGCGGTGAACGCCTCGTGACCCGGGGTGTCGAGGAACGTGATGGCACGGTCCTCGTCCTCGTGGGTGACGCTCACCTGGTAGGCACCGATGTGCTGCGTGATGCCGCCGGCCTCGCCGCCTGCCACATTGGCCTGGCGGACCGCGTCCAGCAGCTTCGTCTTGCCGTGGTCGACGTGACCCATGACCGTGACGACCGGCGGGCGCGGGGCCATGTTCTCCTCGTCGCCCTCCTCCGTCAGGTCGATGTCGAAGGTCTCGAGCAGCTCGCGATCCTCGTCCTCGGCAGAGACGATCTCGAGCTTGTAGCCCAGCTCCTCCGCCAGCACCTGGAACGTCGACTCGTCGAGCGACTGCGTGATCGTCGCCATCTCTCCCAGGTGGAAGAGGATGGTCACGAGGTTCGTCGGATCCGTGTTGATCTTCTCTGCGAAGTCCGCCAGCGAGGCACCGCGGCGCAGGCGCAGAGGCGTGGTTCCGTCACCGCGGGGGACGGTGACGCCGCCCACGGACGGAGCCTGCATCTGCTCGAGCTCTGCGCGCTTCGCCCGCTTCGACTTGCGTCCGCGAGCGGGACGACCGCCGCCGCGACCGAATGCGCCCTGCGTGTTGCCGCGACCGCGACCGGAGCCGCGCGGGCCGCCGCCGGGACGACCGCGACCGGGAGCGCCGCCGGGTGCACCGGGTCCGCCCGGAGCACCGCCGGGACCGCGGCCGCCGGGGCCGGGCTTGGCGAGTGCGGAGTTCTTGAGCATCCCGGGGTTGGGCCGGGGAACGCCGGGCCGGGGAGCTCCCGGACGCGGGCCGCCGCTGCCGCCGGGCTTGGGGCCGGCCGCGCCGCCGCCGGGACGGGGACCGCCACCGGGCTTCGGCATCCCCTGCGCGGACGCGAAGGGATTGTTGCCGGGGCGACCGCTGCCGCCGCCGCGCGGAGCGCGCGGACCGGGCTTGGCACCGGGCTTCGGCATCCCCTGCGCAGAGGCGAAGGGATTGTTGCCGGGACGACCGCCACCCGGCTTGGGTGCGGGCGCTCCCGGCTTCGGAGCGGATGCTCCGGGCTTGGGCGCGGGCGCACCCGGCTTGGGCGCTGCGGCGCCGGAGGGCTTCTCCGTGCGCGCGGCGGGTGCCGGAGCTGCGGGCTTCTGGGGTGCAGCCGGGGCTGCGGGCATCTCAGCCTCTGCCGGAGCCGGCTTCGCGGCCGGGGCGGGCTTCGACGCGCCCGGCTTGGGTGCGGAACCGGGCTTGGGCGCAGATCCGGGCTTGGGCGCGGCGCCGGGCTTGGGGGCCGAGCCGGGCTTGGGTGCGCCGGCCGCGGGCTTGGGCCCGGGCTTCGACGCGGACCCGCCGGACTTGGCGGCACCGGATGCCTTGCCGTTCGAGGCGTACTTCTCCCTCAGACGACGGACGATCGGAGCTTCGATCGTCGAGGATGCGGAGCGGACGTACTCGCCCATCTCCTGGAGTGTGCTGAGCATCTCCTTGCTCGTTGTGCCGAGCTCCTTCGCGAGCTCATGGACACGGGGCTTTGCCACTTCTCTCCTGTCCGGGTCCTCCCGGGCAGGAAGGACCGCATCAGGGTCGCGCAGTTCTCATCTCACTGCTCACGACCATCGTTTCGAGTTGTCATCGGACGACACTCACTACACGGAATCCATTCGAAGTACCTGCTTCCTGTGGTCCCAATCCTCCTCCGGCGCGGGCTCCGGACCGGTGAGGCCCGGCGCACGGAGCGCAACGGAGAAGGCTCGTTTCGCGCGTGCTCTCTTCCAGCACGCGGCCGAATCGTGGATCCAGGCTCCCCGTCCGGGGATCCTGCGATCTGCGTCGACGACGATCCGGTCGTCGTCCGCTTTGAGCACAGCCAGGCGCAGCAGCTGCGACTGGGGCTCTCTGCGGCGGCAGGCGATGCACATCCGGATCGGTTCCCGGGGAGCACGTTCTGCCGTCGACACCGGACCAGTCTACAGCACCGCCCGGATCGCCCCAGCAGGGTGACCAGCCACGGGCCGCGGCCGGCAGCCAGCCGGATGTGCCTCGCGCTCAGCCGGCGACGATGTCGATCTTCCAGTTGGTGAGGCGGGCTGCGAGGCGCGCGTTCTGCCCCTCCTTGCCGATCGCCAGCGACAGCTGGTCCGCCGGGACGGTGGCCCGGGCGGACTTCGTGGCCGCGTCGAGCACCTCGACGGAGAGGACCTTCGCGGGCGAGAGGGCCTGGGTGATGAACTCCGCCGGGTCGTCGGAGAAGTCGACGATGTCGATCTTCTCCTGTCCCAGCTCCGCCATGACGGAGCGCACGCGCGAGCCCAGCTCGCCGATGCACGCGCCCTTCGCGTTCACGCCCGGCGCGTTCGCGCGGACGGCCATCTTCGTGCGGTGCCCGGCCTCGCGCGCCAGTGCCGCGATCTCGACCGTGCCGTCCGCGATCTCCGGGGACTCGTGGGCGAAGAGCCTTCGCACCAGGTCCGGGTGGGAGCGGGAGACGGTGATCGAGGGGCCCTTGAGCCCGCGGCGCACGTCGACGACGACGACGCGGATCCGGTCGCCGTGGTCATAGGACTCGCCCGGCACCTGCTCGTGCGGCGGCAGGATCGCCTCGACGTCGCCCAGGTCCACCTGGACCATCTGCGGGTCCCGACCCTGCTGGATGCGTCCGGAGACCAGTTCGCCGCTGCGGCTGCGGAAGGCGCCCATGACGGCCTCGTCCTCGACGTCGCGCAGGCGCTGGTGGATGACGTTGCGCGCGGTCATCGCGGCGATGCGGCCGAAGTCCTCCGGGGTGTCGTCGAACTCGCCGATCGGCACGTCATCGTTGTCGAACTCGACGGCCCAGATGACTGCCTTGCCGCTCTTCGGATCGATCTCCGCGCGCGCGTCCTGCCACGCGCCCGGGGTGCGCTGGTAGGCCAGCAGGAGCGCCTGCTCGATGAGTTCCACGAGGGTGGCGAAGGGGATCTCCTTGTCCGCCTCGATCATCCTCAGTGCGCTCAGATCGATGTCCATCAGTTCGTGTGCCTCTCACTCGTGCAGCCGTGCGGAGCGACATGTCCGCTCTGAGGTCGTCTCCATCAGGCGCGCCACCCGGGGTCCCCACTATAGGCGACCGCGGGCGGGCCTCATCGCAGGGAGACGACGACGCGTGCCGCGCGCACCTGCGCGTACGGGATCCGCGCTCCGTCGCGCACTCCCTCGAGCACGATCCCGGCCTCGTCCGCGGACTCGAGGCGCGCCTCGACGGTCTCGACGGCCTCGGGCGCAGGCGGCTCCTCCCCCGCCCCGGCCTCGGCCTCGGCCTCCACCGTGCGCGACTCCGCCCCGGATCCGTCCGCCGCGAGCTCCGCCCGCAGGCGCCTGCCGACGACGCGGCGGAACTGCCGCGGCTGGGTGAGCGGCCTCTCCGCACCCGGCGAGGAGACCTCGAGGGTGTAGGGGTGCTCGCCCCACACCTCGATCTCGTCGAGCAGTGCGGAGATCGTGCGCGTCGCCTCCGCGATCGCCTGCGACGAGACGGGCTCCGCGTGATCGGCGTCCAGATCGACCGTGATCGTGAGCGTGCGGTGGCGGCCGGCGGCGTGGGCACGGATGTCCTCGATGACGAGGCCCTGCTGGGCCAGCGGGGCGTCGAGTGCGTCGTGGATCCTGCCGGTGTGGAGTGCCATGGGTGCCTTTCGATGAGCGGTCGCGACGTGCCGGGGACGTCATCAGGAGCCTACCGACCTGCGGCTACGATTGTCTGCATGCGCAGGACGACAGCAGCGGACGGCCCCGTCCGCAGGACGGTGCTGGCGGGTGCCCTGGGGCTGACCGCGGTGCTGCTGACCGGCTGCGGGATCCGTCTCGACCGCGATCCCGCCCTGCCGCAGCTCTCCCCCGACGACCTGGTGCGCGACGCTGTCGCCCGCGCGCTCGCGGCGATCGATCCCGAGGCCGGGGCCGGGGCATCCGAGCCGGTCCGGGCCGCGGTCCAGGCCTTCGCCGAGGCCGTGGGGCCGCCGTGGAATCCGCCGGAGGACCTCGCGGAGCCGGTCGCACCGCCTCATACGGACCCGCCGCCCACAGACGCGGCGACCGGACTCGCGGACGTCGCCCGCCTTGTCGCGGAGGCCACGGGCACCGCGGACGGATCCGGCACCTCGACCTCACCCGTCCTCGCGGTGCTCCTCGACGTGACCGCGGGCGCGCTCCTGCACCTGGACGACTTCGACGGCGAGGCTGCCGGTCAGATCCGCGCGGACCTCGCGGACTCCCTCGCCGCGCTGCTGGCGGAGGCCGACGACGAGGCCACCAGCACTTCGGCCACCCCCTCGGACGAGGCATCCCCCACGGGCGAGGCCTCGCCCCTCGAGGATCTCGCCACCGCGTGCTACGCGGCGGAGTACGCCTACGAGCGCGCTGCCGTCCACCTCACCGGCGAGGACCCCGCGCGCAGCGGTGCGTCCGGACGTATCGCCCGCCTGCAGGGCATCGTCGCGGCCCTGGGCACCCTGGCGCCGGGGGTCGCCCTGCCCTCTGACCGTCCCGCGTGGGACCTGCCGGAGGATCCGCACGATGCCGCGACGGCCCGGTCCGCGCTGCAGTCCGCGGAGGACCACCTCGCCGCCGCCCTCCTGGACGCGCGGGGCGCCGTGCCTCCCGCGGCCTTCGCGGTGTGGTTGGATGACAGCGCCCGTGCGCGCTCCCGCGCGCAGGGCTCGCAGGACCTCCGCTTCGAGGTTCGCCCGGACAGCCAGGAGTCGGACAACCAGGAGGATGCCGCGTGAAGGTCCCGCAGGTGCTCTATGAGACGGCCGCAGAGATCAGCGGCGCGCGGCACACGCACGCGTGGACCCGGGCGCTCGACTTCATGCTCATGGAGCTGACGGACCGCTGGTCGCTCACGCCCGATCCCCAGCCCACCAGCCCGTGGGCCGGCTGCGAGTCCCTCGTCATCCCCGTCCTCACCGCCCAGGGCGTGCCCGCGATCGTCCGCTTCGCCGCGCCCAACACGGACAATCCGCAGGTCCACGACCAGATCCTCACGGCACTGCGTGCATGGGACGGGCGCGGGGCGGTGCAGGTGCTGGCCGACGATCCGTCGTTCCGGGCGACGCTGCAGGAGCGGCTGCGCACGGACACGAACCTGTCAGCCCTGCCGCTGGAGCAGGTGCCCGAGGTCTGGGGCCAGCTGGCGCAGGCGCTGCGGGTCCCCGGCCCCAGCGGCCTCGTGCGGGTGCAGGACATCGCGGCGGGCTGGCTGGAGCGGTTCGAGGCCGATTCCGCCCTGCTGCGCGACTTCCCCGACTTCACCCCGGCGGACTGGTCCGTCGTCAACGCCGCCCGCCTGTGGATCGACCGGCTGGCCCGGTCGGAGGAGTCCTGGCTGCTGCACGCGGACCTGCACTACTACAACATCCTGGCCGGCCACCCTGACGCGCACGGCATCGCGACGTGGAAGGCGATCGATCCCCAGCCGCTCACGGGCCCCGCGGCGTACATGATCGCGCCGCTGCTGTGGAACCGGATGACGGAGATCCCGTCGACGGAGCCGGAGGGCCAGGCCGCGTGGCTGCGGGAATTCGCGACCGAGCTGTGCCGGTGCGCCGCGGTCGATCCCGCGCTGGGGCTGGGCTCCGCGATCGCGCGCGAGGTCGAGAACATGTTCTGGTACCTCCGCTCCGCCCAGGGCGGCACGCAGAAGGCGTGGGGCGACGCGACGCGCTCGCTGTGGGTCGCCCGTGCGCTGTCGCACGTGAGCGTGCACGGCATCGACGCCCACCGCCTCAAGCCGCTGGGCTGAGGCGCAGGCTGCGGTCAGAGACCAGCACGGTCAGAGGCCGCGCAGCACGTCCCAGCCCATGCTGAGCACGAGGGCACCCACGACGACGATGAAGACGATGCGGACGAAGCCGCTGCCGAAGCGGATCGCGATGCGGGCACCCAGGTAGCCGCCCACCACGTTGCCGGCGGCCAGTGCCAGTCCCAGGGACCACACGACGTGGCCCGCGGGGACGAAGAAGAGGAGTGCGCCCAGGTTCGTCGCGAGGTTGATGAGCTTCGCCGAGGCCGTGGCCTGGAGGAAGCTGAAGCCCACGAGGGCGACGAACCCGATGACGAGGAACGACCCGGTGCCGGGTCCCAGCACGCCGTCGTAGATCCCCACGAGGAATCCCAGTGTCCACGCGAGCCCGTGGTGGGCCGCGGAGTCCGGCGGGAACCGCAGCTGCGCCTCCTGCCCCAGGCTGGGCTTCAGCAGCGTGAAGACCGCCACCGCGACGAGCACGAGCAGGATGATGGGCCGGAAGAGCGCCTCCGGCACGATCGCGGCGAGCATCGCGCCCAGCACCGCGCCCAGGAGGGCGAGGCCCGCGGCGGGCAGGGTCGCCGAGCGGTCCGGGGTGATCCGCCGCAGGTAGGTCGCGGACGACATCGCCGTGCCCGCGATGGAGCCGAGCTTGTTCGTCGCGAGTGCCTGGACCGCGGAGATCCCCGGCACCAGCAGGAGGGCCGGCAGCTGGATGAGGCCGCCGCCGCCCACGACCGCGTCGACGGTGCCGGCGACCAGACCCACCGCCAGGAGCAGCAGGACGAGGCCCAGCGTGACGCGGATGTCCGCCTGGTCCCCGGCACCGGCCGTCGCCGCAGCGAGGACCGGCGCGGGCGCGGTGGCCGCGGTCAGCGCCGTCACACGAGGAAGTCGGCGCGCGTGCCGCCAGCCAGCGCGTAGCCGGCGTCGACCTGCTCAACGGTCTGCTGGACCGCGTCCGCGACTGCAATATCCCGCGAGGTGCCGTCCGCCCGGTTCCGCAGCTCGACGCTGCCGTCCTTGAGCCCGCGGCCCACGACGAGGATCGTCGGGATGCCGAACAGCTCCGCGTCACCGAACTTCACGCCCGGGCTCGTCTTGGGCCGGTCGTCGACGAGGACCCGCACACCCTGCGCTTCGAGCTGGGTGGTGAGGGACTCGGCCGTCTCGTAGACCTCCGCGTCCTTGCCCGTCGCGACGATGTGCACGTCTGCGGGAGCCAGGTGCTGCGGCCAGATGAGGCCGCGGTCGTCGTGGTGCTCCTCCGCGATGCACGCGAGGACGCGGGACACGCCCACGCCGTACGAGCCCATCGTGACGACCCGGGACTTCCCGTTCTCGTCGAGGACGGTCAGGCCCATCGCCTCCGCGTACTTGCGGCCCAGCTTGAAGACCTGGCCGATCTCCACGCCGCGGGCCAGCTCGAGCGGTCCGGAGCCGTCCGGTGCGGGGTCGCCCGCGCGGACCTCGGACGCCTCGATGAGGCCGTCGGCCGTGAAGTCGCGGCCGTAGACGAGGTCGAAGACGTGGTGGCCGTGCACGTTCGCGCCGGTGACCCAGCGGGTGCCCTCGGCCACGCGCGGGTCGACGAGGTAGCGCAGGCCCGAGGCCCCCTCGAGGCCCAGGAACGGCGCGTCCAGCGACTCGCCGGGGCCGATGTAGCCCTTGACGAGCTGGGGCAGGGACGCGAGGTCGGCCTCGGTCGCGGGCTCGACGTCGATCTCGCCCTCGCCCAGACGGCCGGTGCCCTCGGCGCGGCCCAGGTCGACCTCGCGGTCACCGGGCAGGCCGATGACGACGATCTCCCGCTCGCCGTTCGCGTGCGTGACGGCGACGACGACGTTCTTGAGGGTGTCCGCAGCGGTCCACGGGCGATCGGCACGCGGCTGCAGGCTGTTCGACGCGTCGACGAGGGTCGCGATGGTGGGGGTGTCCGGAGTCGGCTCGACGTGGGCGGCGGGCATGTCCGTCCAGTCGACGGGGTCCGGTGCGACCGTCGTGACGGCCTCGACGTTCGCCGCGTAGCCGCCGGCGGTGCGGACGAACGTGTCCTCGCCCACCGGGGACGGGTAGAGGAACTCCTCCGTCCCGGCACCGCCCATCGCGCCGGGTGTCGCCTCGACGATGACGTACGGCAGGCGCAGGCGCTCGTAGATGCGGATGTAGGCATCGCGCATCGCCTGGTACGAGGCGTCCAGGCCCTCGTCATCGAGGTCGAAGGAGTAGGCGTCCTTCATGATGAACTCGCGGCCGCGCAGCAGGCCGGCGCGCGGGCGGGCCTCATCGCGGTACTTCGTCTGGATCTGGTAGAGGCTGAGCGGGAGGTCCTTGTACGAGCCGTACAGGTCCTTGACGAGCAGGGTGAAGACCTCTTCGTGCGTGGGGGCCAGCAGGTAGTCGTTCTCCTTGCGGTCCTGC
The DNA here is from genome assembly GCA_019117325.1 of Candidatus Brevibacterium intestinigallinarum. Lineage (GTDB taxonomy): Bacteria > Actinomycetota > Actinomycetes > Actinomycetales > Brevibacteriaceae > Brevibacterium > Brevibacterium intestinigallinarum. Next base: position 6,561 of record DWZY01000379.1, on the reverse strand, counting down.
AGCGAGAAGAGGAGGTCGCCGAACGCCTCCCAGCGGCCGGACTCCTGGTACGGCTCCGCCGGCAGCAGCGCCGGGAAGTGGACCTCCTGCGATCCGGCCCGCTCGATCTCCTGGCGGATGACCGTCTCGACGCGGCGCAGCACGGCCAGGCCCAGGGGCAGCCACGTGTAGATGCCCGGGGCCGAGCGGCGGATGTACCCGCCGCGGTGCAGCAGGCGGTGGCTCGCGACCTCGGCGTCGGCGGGGTCCTCCTTGAGGGAACGCACAAACAGGCTGGACATGCGCAGGGGCACGGGCACTCCTCAGGGGATCGCGGACGCGGGTCAGACGCTGGAACTCTACCACCGGGGCGAGCGCCCGATTCCGCCGCTGCGTGCCGTTCCCGCGGCTCCCGCACACAGCCCCGTGCAGACCGACAGGTGACCGAGTGACTCACTGCGCGGACACTCGTTGTCCGCTGTCGCCCGCTGTGCGACGATCCGAGCATCCGCACCGTCCGCGCGGATGCGGACGGACCCGACCGGACGCAGCCAGGAGGCACGTGCAGTGAGCCAGATCCACACGCAGACCGCAGCGGGCGACGAGGACGCGACCGACGACCGGCTGCCGCTGACGGGGGTGCGCGTCCTGGAGCTGGGCAACTACATCGCGGCTCCCACCGCCGGCCGCATGCTCGCGGACTTCGGCGCGGACGTCCTCAAGGTCGAGCGGCCGCGCACCGGCGACGAGCTGCGCGGCTGGCGCCTGCACTCCGGCTCGACCTCCCTCCTCTACCGCACGATCAACCGGAACAAGCGCTCCGTCGTCCTCGACCTGCGCTCGGAGGACGGGCGCGAGGCGGTCCTCGCCCTCGTGCGCGACGCGGACATCGTCCTGGAGAACTTCCGCCCCGGCACGCTCGAGCGGTGGGGGCTGGGGCCGGACGTGCTCGAGTCCGTCAACCCGGACCTCGTGCTGGTCCGGGTGTCCGCGTTCGGGCAGACCGGCCCGCTGTCCTCCCGCCCCGGCTTCGCCGCCGTCGCCGAGGCCCACTCCGGCTTCCGCGAGCTGGTGGGCGATCCGGACCGCCCGCCGGTGCGCGTGGGCGTGAGCATCGGGGACTCGATCGCGGGCATGCAGGCCGCGTTCGGCGCGGTCATGATGCTCTTCGCCCGCGAGCGCGCCGGTGACGGCCAGCGCCCGCCGCTCACGCGCCGGACGGTCGATGTGGCACTGCACGAGGCGATGTTCTCCGTCATGGAATCGCTGGTGCCCGACCACTCCGCGACCGGCGCGCTGCGCACCCGCACCGGCGGGCGCACGGAGGGGATCGCCCCGTCGAACGCCTACACGTGCGAAGGCGGCGAGTCCGTCGTCATCGCCGGCAACGGCGACGGCATCTTCACCCGCTACATGGAGGTCATCGGCCGGCCGGACCTGGGTGCGCGTGCGGACCTCCAGGACAACGCGGGTCGATGGGCCGCGCGCGACGAGCTGGACCGCGCGATCGGCGAGTGGACCGGCGCGCATCCGCTGGCACACGTGCTGGAGCGGCTCGAGGAGGCGGGTGTGCCAGCGGGGCCCATCCACACCGCGGCGGACCTCATCGCGGACCCGCAACTGCGGGCGCGGAACATGATCCAGGAGTTCGACGTGGCCGACGGCGGCGGATCGGATGCGCGCATGCTGGAGAACATCGCGTTCCCCGGTATCACGCCCGTCCTGGGCGGAACCGGGCTGCCCGTCCGCTGGCTGGGTCCCGACCTGGGCGCGGACACGGCCGATGCACTGACCGAGGCCGGCCTCGCCCCGGAGCTCATCAGCAGGCTGCTGAGCGCGGGCGGGCTCGAGGCTGCGACTGATGCCGGCCCCGAGGAGACCACCGACGAGGAGCAGGCATGACCACCGGCATCTCCCCCAGCATGCAACAGGCCCCCGACCTGGAGCAGGCCCCCGACCGGCCGCAGGCGGCGCTGCGCGACGTCACGCTGCGCGATGGCCTCCAGCTGACCGGCGGCCTGCTGCCCGTGGACGAGAAGGTCGCGCTCGTGCGCACCCTCCTGGACGCAGGCGTCCCCCAGCTGGAGATCGGCTCGATGGCGCGGCCGGACCTCGTCCCGCCCATGGCGAACACGCTCGAGGTCGTGGCGGAGCTGACGCCTGAGGAGCGGGACCGCTCGTGGGTGTGGGTCGCGACGCCGGGCGGTGTCGAGCGCGCCGTGGCCGCGGGCATCACCCGCCTCCAGTACTGCCTGTCCGTGTCCGATGCCCACAACCGCGCGAACGTGGGACGCAGCACCGAGGACTCGATGGCAGCGCTCCCCCGCGCCCTCGACATCGCCCAGGAGGCGGGCGCGCAGCTCCAGCTGTGCTTCGCGACCGCGTTCACGTGTCCGTTCGACGGGCCCGTCGACCCGCAGCGCACCCTGGCCCTGGCGACGGATCCGCGCGGTGAGCGCTGCTCCGAGATCGTCATCGCCGACACTCTGGGGCAGGCCGATCCGCAGCAGGTGGGCGCGCTGGTGGGCGCCGTGGACCGGGCGGTGCCCCAGCACGGCGTCGTCTTCCACGGTCACGACACGTGGGGACTGGGTGTCGCGAACACGCTCGCGGCCGTCCAGGCGGGCGCCGTCGCGGTCGACGGGGCGCTGGCCGGACTGGGCGGCTGCCCGTTCGCCCCGGGCGCCTCCGGCAACACCGCCAGCGAGGACATCCTCTTCGCCCTCAAGCCCGACTGGCTCACGCCGGAGCGCTTCGCCACGATCGTGCGCGCCGGCGAGCGGATCATCGAGCTGCTGGGCGAGACCGGCACGTCGCGGGCCGCCCTGGGCGCGCGCTCGAAGGCGACCGCGTTTCCCTGGGTGCTGGATCGCAGCACCGATGCCTGACACAGAGAACTGACACGCAGATGCGAAGGAGCACGCCATGACCGCCACCACCGTCGCCGTCGTCCAGACCGGGTCCGTCCCGTTCGACTCCTCAGCGACCGCTCGCCGGGTCGTCGACCTCATCGGACAGGCCGCCCAGCGGGGCGCGCGGCTGGCCGTGTTCCCGGAGGCTCTCCTGGGCACCTACCCGAAGGGGCTCACGTTCGGTGCGCCCCTGGGCCGGAGGACCGAGGCCGGCCGGGACGAGTACGCCCGCTACGCCGCAGCGGCCGTCACACTGGACGGCGAGGAGATCGCGCTCATCGCCGAGGCCGCCGCCGCACACGACGTCTTCGTCGTCATCGGCATCATCGAGCGAGCGGGCGGCACGCTCTACTGCACCAGCGCGCACATCAGCCCGGAGGCGGGCCTCGTGGGACACCACCGGAAGCTCATGCCCACCGGGGCCGAGCGCCTGGTCTGGGGCTTCGGCGACGGCTCGACGCTGCCGGTCCACGAGACCGGGTTCGGCCGCGTGGGCACCGTCATCTGCTGGGAGAATTACATGCCGCTGCTGCGCCAGGCGATGTACGCGAAGGGCGTGGAGATCTACTGCGCGCCCACGGTCGACGACCGCGACTCGTGGCAGGCCACGATGCAGCACATCGCGCTGGAGGGCCGCTGCTTCGTCCTGGGGGCGGCGCAGGCGATCCGCGCGGACGCGTTCGGCGACGACTACGACTCCGCGCTGGAGCCGAACGAGGCGGGCTACCTCATCCGCGGCGGCAGCGTCATCGTGGGCCCCGACGGGACGGTGCTGGCAGGCCCCGCGTACAACAGCGAGGAGATCCTCGTGGCGGACATCGACGTCGCGGACCGCGCCCGCTTCACGTACGACTTCGATGCGACCGGCCACTACGCGCGCCCGGACGTCTTCTCCCTCACCGTCGACGAGCGGCCCAAGCCGTCGGTGCGATTCGAGGGCTGAGGAGGCCCACTGCGTGAACGTCCTCTCAGACGTCCGCACAGACCGAGGCCGCCCCGACGCGTGTGTCGGGGCGGCCTCGGTCTGTGGGAGGGATCAGCAGGTGCGCGTGATCAGCGGCTGACCTTGCCGAACATGTTCGCGATCGGGGTGAGGAAGACGGGCCGGGCGAGGAACCAGGCCGCGACCATCGCGACGATCGACAGGGCGAACATGATGAACGCGAGCCACGGAGCATCGTCGGAGGCGGCGTACATGTGCTGCAGGTTGCCGAAGATCCCGTGACCGCCCACCACGGCGCCCACGAAGACGAGGAACACGTGGATGACGACGAAGACGAGGAAGAACACCATCGTGGGGAAGTGGACGGCGCGCGCCACCGGTGCCGGGTAGATCTTGTTGAGCGTCTTGTTGTCCTCCGGCCACGCGTTCGACATGCGCAGGCCCGTGAGGATCGAGATCGGGGCGGCGATGAAGACGACCGTGAAGTACGCGAGCAGCTGCAGCGCGTTGTAGTTCGTCCAGCCCATCTCAGCCGGCCAGTTGAGCGATGCGTACTGGATCGCCGTCGAGATCGCGTGCGGGAAGACGTCCCAGCTGAGCGGGATGATGCGCTTCCACTGGTCCGTCGCGAAGAGCAGGATGTAGAAGATGAGGCCGTTGAGCACCCACAGCGCGTCGACCACGTAGTGGGTCCACAGGTTCATCGTGATCTTCTTGGGCTGGCCCTTGGTCTTGATGAGGCCCTTGTTGTTCCGAGTCCAGTGCCCCTGCGGCCGCTGGGTGATCCGCACGAGGATGCCCGTGCGGATGATGAGGAGCATGAAGAAGGCGTTGAGGAAGTGCTGCCAGCCCATCCACGCGGGGAAGCCGGACTCCACCTCGTTGCGGGGATCCTGGCCCGGGTACTTCTCGATGAAGGCCTCGACGGACGGGATCGTGCGCAGCCACATCGCGACGGCGACGACGATCGCCAGGACGACGATGGCTCCGCCCGCGATGAGGGCGGGCTTGATGAAGGGCTGGAGGTCGAATCCGCCCTTCTTCTTGTTCTTGGACGACGTGTTCACGCGCGCCTTCCTGGGTCCAGCGGCGCGATGAGCGGGGCCGCCCGCAGGCGATTCCCACTCATCCCACCGGAAACTGTGTGCAGATGATCGGTCCGAGCATACCGCGACCGTTCTAACGAGCGTTAAGCGGCGTCGCCGGTAGCATGCTCCCATGCCGGAACCGGACTTCACCCCAGGCGCCACGATGCGGGTCGACGCGTGGCTGTGGTCGGTGCGCATGTTCCGCGCACGGTCCGCCGCGACCACCGCGTGCCGGGGCGGTCACGTGCACGTCGACGGCCAGCGGGTCAAGGCGGCGGCGAAGATCGCCGCGGGTCAGAAGATCCGCGTGCGCACGCCCGGCGGCGAGCGGATCCTCCGGGTCACCGCCCTCCTGCCCACGCGTGCGGCGGCACCGATCGCCCAGCGCTGCTACGAGGACCTCACTCCTCCCCCGGATCCCGCCCTGCGCGCTCCGGTCCCGCGCCGCGACCGCGGCATGGGCCGACCCACGAAGAAGGATCGGCGCGCACTCGACCGGCTGCGGGGCCGCACCTCCGACTGAGGGGGCCTCCGTCAGTACATGACGGTCGCGAACGTGCCCCGCTGCACGTAACCCGCCTTCTCGTACACCCGCAGTGCGGGCGCGTTGTACGAGTTCGCGTAGAGGCTCACGATCGGCGCATGGACGTGCTGGGTGTGAGCGGACACCGCGGCCATCGCGCCGGAGGCGATGCCGTGGCCCCGGAAGTCCGGGTGCGTCCACACGCCCTGGATCTGCACGCACGCACTCGTGCGGATCCCCAGATCCGCCTTGAAGACGACCTGCTGGGAGCCGCCCACCGCGGGCCACCGGCGCACCGGCCTTCCATCCGCGGTGCGGTCGGTCGTGATGACGAGGGTGCTCCCGGACTCCAGGAGGCTGAGGACGCGGGCCCGGTAGTCGCGGTCACCGTCCGCGATGGGCGAGAAGCCCACCTCCTCCGTGAACATCTCCACCGAGGCCGGGTAGACCCACGGGAAGTCGGACGGTCGGGCCACCCGCAGACCGGGATGCGGGCGGACGGCGGGCTGCCGCTCGAAGACGAGGAGCGGCTGCTCCGGGCGGACTCCGCGCGGCCGGCCCCACGCCAGGGACCGCGCGAGGTCGAGGACCCAGGCCGCATCGCCGGTGATCGAGGACGTCCACCGGACGCGCGTGTTGAGGAGCCGGACGATCGGCTCGTTGGTCTGCGGTGTCGCGTGCACGCCCACGATGCTGCCGCCCAGCCAGTAGGCCGCCCGCGGCTCCTCGTCGCCGCCGTCGAACACCCCGTAGAGCGTGCCCGAGGGACCGGCGATCGCCGCCGTCCCGCGTGCCTCGAGCAGGGCCAGCAGGTAGCAGTGCTGCGCGGGATCGGACAGCAGGGCGCGGCGCAGCCAGTCCGTGTGCCGACTGCCCAGGGGACGGGCTCTCACCGGAGGATCACGGTCATCCGACGACGACCTCGGCATCGCCGTGGGGCAGTCCGCTCTCCTCTGCGATGCGCAGGGCCTCCTCGATGAGCGTCTCGACGATCGCGGATTCCGGGACGGTCTTGATGACCTCGCCCTTGACGAAAATCTGGCCCTTCCCGTTGCCGCTGGCCACGCCCAGGTCCGCCTCACGCGCCTCGCCCGGGCCGTTGACGACGCAGCCCAT
>DWZY01000378.1 GCA_019117325.1 Candidatus Brevibacterium intestinigallinarum | reverse complement strand
CGGCATGCTCATCGCCGGCCTCGTCATCTGCGTGCTCGTGCTGCTGGCCGCGGCCCTGGCACCGCTCATCGCCCCGTACGGCTACGCGCAGATGGCGTACGAGGACGGCTCCCGGTTCGGTGCCCAGCAGGCGCCCAGTGCCGCCCACATCTGGGGCACGACCGTGGGCGGCTACGACGTGTTCTCCCGTGTCGTCTGGGGTGCCCGCACCGCGGTGAGCGTCATCGTCGTCGCCGTGGCGCTGTCCCTGTTCGCCGGTGTCGCGCTGGGGCTGATCTCCGGCTACATCGGCGGCTGGCTGGACCGCATCCTCGTCGTCGTCGCAGACGCGATCTACGCGTTCCCGTCGCTTCTGCTGGCGATCGTCATGGCGATCGTCATATCCGGTGGCCAGTCCAGCGCGTGGGGCGGCATCCTGGCCGCCGCGTTCTCGATCACCGTCGTCTTCATCCCGCAGTACTTCCGCGTGGTGCGGGCGGAGACGGTCCGCCTCAAGGCGGAGCCGTTCGTCGAGTCCGCGATCGTGCTGGGCGCCTCCCGCACCCGCATCATCACGAAGCACGTGTTCCGCAACGCGACCCGGACGCTGCCGCTCATCTTCACCCTCAACGCGTCCGAGGCGATCCTCACGCTGGCCGGCCTGGGCTTCCTGGGCTTCGGCATCGAGCCGTCCTCGGCCGCGGAGTGGGGCTACGACCTCAACAAGTCGCTGTCCGACGTGACCAGCGGCATCTGGTGGACCAGCGTGTGGCCGGGCATCGCGATCGTCATCACGGTCCTGGGCATCACCCTGGTGGGCGAGTCGATGAATGACCTCAACGACCCGCGTCTGCGCCTGCGGCGCAAGGCCGGCTCGAAGACCGCGACAGCACAGACCGCCGAGGCCGCCCAGACCACCGAGGCCGCCCCGGCTGCCGCTGGGGCCACCGCCCCGGCGCCCCACACCTCCCAGGAGGAGCAGGCATGACCGCCGCAGCAGATCGACCCGTCCTCAGTATCGAGGGCCTCGACGTCACGTTCGCGATCGACTCCGGCGACGTCCACGCGGTCAAGGACCTCACCCTCGAGGTGCACCGGGGCGAGGTCCTGGCCATCGTGGGCGAGTCCGGCTCTGGGAAGTCCGTCACCGCCAAGAGCGTGCTGGGTCTGCTCCCGGACACCGCCGTCACCCGCGGCGCCGTCGTCCTGCAGGGCCGCGATGTCCTCACCGCGTCGAAGTCCCAGCTGCGCGGTCTGCGCGGCGCGGACGTGTCGATGGTGTTCCAGGAGCCCTCGACCGCGCTCAACCCGGTCTTCACGATCGGCTGGCAGATCGCCGAGGGCCTCAAAGCGCACAACCCCAAGCTCAGCAAGAAGGACATCCGCGCCCGCGTCGTCACGGCGCTGGAGGACGTGGGCATCCCGAACGCCGCCGAGCGCTACGACTACTACCCGCACCAGTTCTCCGGCGGACAGAAGCAGCGCATCGTCATCGCGATGGCGCTGGCGCTGGGGGCGGACGTCATCGTCGCGGACGAGCCCACGACCGCTCTGGACGTCACCGTGCAGGCGGAGATCCTGGACCTGCTGCGCCACCTGCGCGACGAGCGCGGCACCGCGATCGTCCTCATCACCCACAACATGGGCGTCGTCGCGGACCTCGCGGACCGGGTCGCGGTCATGTACCGCGGTGACCTCGTCGAGACGGCGTCCGTCAAGGACCTCTTCGCGAACCCGCAGGATGAGTACACGCAGGCGCTGCTGGCGGCCGTGCCCCGGCTGGGGGCGGACTCGCGCGCGGCTGCGCAGGCACCCGCCGAGGCCCCCACCAGTGCCGAGGCGACCGCCGACTCTGCGGCCGGACCGGCCACGACCCGGCCCCGCACCCCGGGTGCGGGGGAGGGTCAGGCGGCTGCGGCCTCGGCGGCGGGGTCTGCGGAAGCGGAGGCCCTCGTCGTCGCGGACGGCCTGGAGATCGTCTACCCGGGCGGCATCGGCAAGCCGGACTTCACGGCGGTGTCCGGCGTGGACTTCACGGTCCGGCGCGGCGAGGTGTTCGGACTCGTGGGCGAGTCCGGATCCGGCAAGACAACGATCGGTCGGGCGATCGCGGGTCTCACGACCGCGACGGGCGGCTCTCTCTCCGTTCTGGGCCACCAGATGGTGGGGATGCGCGAGAAGGCGTTCAAGCCGCTGCGCAAGCGGATCGGGTTCGTGTTCCAGGATCCGGCGGCGTCGTTCAACCCGCAGATGACGATCGGGCAGTGCATCGCGGAGCCGTTCGCCGTGCATCGTCCGTCGATGAGCGAGGCGGAGCGGCGGGCGGAGGTCCGTCAGTTGCTGGATGCTGTGCAGCTGCCGGGGGAGTACGCGGACCGGTACCCGCACGAGCTGTCCGGCGGTCAGCGCCAGCGCGCGTCCCTGGCTCGCGGCATCGCGCTGGATCCGGAGCTGCTCATCGCGGATGAGCCGACCTCGGCGCTGGACGTGTCCGTGCAGGCGAAGGTGCTGGAGCTGTTCCGCGAGCTGCAGGCTCGACTGGGGTTCGCCTCGGTCTTCATCAGCCACGACCTGGCGGTCGTCGACATGCTGTCGGACCGGATCGGCGTGCTGTACCACGGCGAGCTGCTGGAGAACGGTCCCGGCGAGCAGGTGCTCAACCGGCCGGAGCACGACTACACGCGCAGGCTCATCGCCTCGCTGCCGGTCCCGGACCCGGTCGCGCAGGCGGAGCGCCGAGCGGAGGCCGCGCGGCTGCGCGCCGCCCTCTGACAGAGGGGCGGGTGGGGAGTTCCTGGGTGCGCTCTGGCCCCCACCGCTGTCCTCTTTCGCCGACACGCCGTCTCACGGTTCGAGGGGACCCCGCGCGCGGGGTCCCCTCGGGCATGAAGGCGGTGTGCCGATGTGCTTGCTCAGCCGGTGAAGAGCGACAGGACACCCGTCGCCGCCAGGGTGATGGCCGTCGTCCACAGCACGATCCGATCCGGCAGCGCCCACGCCTGGATCTGAGAGTCCTGGCGCCCTCGTTCGCCCGCGCGAGAACGACCGGTGCCGCACCGGGCTGTGCGCATGCGTGCGTCGAGCCGTTCACCCACGCCTCGGCGAGAGAGAACGTGGCTCGCGGTGCGGGTGACGGCGGCGTCGTGTCCACGGCCAGGTCATGAGGGCCCAGACCACGGCGACCAGAACCGCCTCCCACAGGATGTAGATCGGCCACGGGCCCAGGAGGTCCAGGGCGGACGGGCCGGCGGGTGCATGGTTGAGGTAGGCGTAGTTCGCGCCGGTGAGCGTGTTGACGGCGATCGCGACGCCCGCCCAGACGAAGGCGGCCGTCAGCGCAATGCCGTAGCCGCGCCACGTGGGTCGGTGCCCCAGCCCCCACACCAGGCCGATCGGCACGACGAAGACGACGATGTGGAGGAACCAGTAGGCGACGAACTCCAGGGTGGGAAGGCTGTAGTAATTGAGATCCGGGGTGAGGATCGACTGCACATTGAGCGTGAGCCCCCAGTAGTAGCTGATCGCGATCGCCCAGCGGGCGCGGGTCAGCAGTGCGATCGAGGTGATGAAGCGCAGCACGTCGGAGAACTGGACGGGCAGCGATTGGTCGATGGTCCACTGTTCGGGCGACATGCCCCAGGCCGTCCACAGGACCGTGACGGACAGCAACGTCCACCCGGTGCCCGTGAGCACGCGCGACTCCCAGACGGTGCCGCGGATCCGGCGGCCGATGAGGACGACGATGATCGAGGCGAGGACGGTGAGGAGCAGCATCGAGAGGTGCTCGGTGCCGAAGGGGGTCATACGCCCGATCGGCTCGACAGTCCGCATCATGCCGACAGTCTAGGGTCCTGAGCAGTCAGGATAGACGTTCGGAGCACGACGGTTGAGGAGAGATCAGGCGACTGACGGCGGACCGCAGTGTGCGGACCCGCGGATCGTGCGGTGAGTCCTCGAGTCGTCTGTGACTCCGCAGCACCGCCCACGCCTATGCTGACCCCATGGACGAGTCCGAGCGCACGCGCCCGCCGATCAACCGTCTGGCCCGGGCGGTCCTGCGGCTCTTCGCCGCGCCCCGCGTCAATATGCGGGAGGACTACGAGCGGGTCCGCCGGCTGCAGCGCCACGTCGCGCAGCTGCCCCTGCCCGGGCCGCGCGTCCCGTACCGGGAGGTGACGGAGACGAGCGGCGCACACCCGATCACGTGCCGCGTCTTCGAACCGGTCGAGCGCCGCCGGGAGGACGTGCTGCTGTTCTTCCACGGCGGCGGCTGGGTCACCGGGGACATCGAGAGCTACACGCCCGCGTGCTCGACGATGGCGGAGCTGACCGGCTGCACCGTCGTGTCCGTCGACTACCGCCTGGCACCGGAGCACCCGTTCCCCGCGGGCCTCGAGGACTGCCTGCACATCACCCGCCTCCTGCTGGCCGAGCCCCAGCGCGTGGGCGCAGCCAGCACTGACCGCATCGTCCTGGTGGGCGATTCCGCCGGCGGCAATCTTGCCGCCGTCGTCTCCCAGCAGCTGCGCGACGAGGCACGACGCGCCGCCAATGCTGACGCTACCGTCGCGCCCAGCCCCACCGTCGACCGCCAGATCCTCCTCTATCCGGTCACGCACTGGGACCACGATCCGGCGACCTCTCCGTACGAGTCCGTGCGCGCCCACGGCCGCGACTACCGCCTCACGACCCTGGAGATCGAGGACTACTTCTGCCTCTATGTGCCGGACCGCGAGGCCCGCCGCGACCCGCGCGTCGCCCCGCTCATGGCCGAGGACCTGAGCGACCAGCCGCGCACCCTCGTCATCTCCGCAGAGCTGGACCTGCTGTGCGACGAGGGGGAGGCGTACGGGCATGCGCTGGCAGACGCCGGCAACGACGTCCGCATCGAACGGGTGCCCGGCGCGCTGCACGGGTTCATCACGCTGCCCCGGTTCTCGAAGTCCCTCCGGCACGCCTACACGGTCATCGACGAGTTCCTGGATGGGACCCCCGCAGAGACGGCCGACCCCACGCCCCGGACCGACGAGCCGGAGCCCCAGGGGGCCGCATGACCCGCCGCGCATGGGTGCGGCTGGACAACGCCTCGAACA
>DWZY01000377.1 GCA_019117325.1 Candidatus Brevibacterium intestinigallinarum | reverse complement strand
GGGAGGCGCGAGGAAGACGAAGAGGGCCTCCGGCATGGCCTCGCGCACCTGGCGGGCGCCCTGCAGGTCGATCTCGAGCAGCGGGGCGCCGCCCGCATCGATCTGCTCCTGCACGGGTCCACGGAGGGTGCCGTAGCGGTTGCGGCCGTGCACGACGGCGTGCTCCAGCATCTCCCCCTCCGCGATCATCCGGTCGAACTCCGCGTCGTCGACGAAGCGGTAGTGCACACCGTCGATCTCCCCCGGGCGCGGTGCCCGGGTCGTCGCCGACACGGAGAACCAGACCTCCGGGTGGGCCTCGCGGATGCGTGCGCTCACAGTTCCCTTGCCGACCGCCGTGGGGCCGGCCAGCACTGTCAGTCGGCTCATCCGGGGAAGCGCTCGAGCAGAGCCGCCCGCTGGTGCACGCCCAGCCCCTTGATGCGGCGCGACGCGGCGATCCCGAACTCCTCCATGAGTGCGGTCGCCCGTCGCTCGCCCACGCCGGGAAGCGAGCGGAGCAGGTCGTGGACCTTCATCTTGCGCAGCGACTCGTCGCCGTCCGCGCGTTCCAGCACTGTCGTCAGGGTCATCTCTCCGTTCTTGAGGGCCGCCTTGACCTCAGCACGCGCCTGTCTGGCTGCGAATGCCTTGCTCAGGGCAGCTTCCCTCTCCTGCGGGGTCAGCTGCGGTAGTGCCACTGCCGTGCCTCCTCGTCCCGTGCGGTGCAGACCCCCTGTACAGGGGTTCTGCCCTCAGTCTACGCCGAGCGCACCGCGGAGGTCAGCAGAGATCTGCACGATCCTGCGGGTCAGGTCCCCGATATCGTTCCCGGCACCGCTGATCCCGCGCGAGGCGTTGACCGCCAGCCGGTGGTCTGCGGCGACCGGGCCGAACAGTGCGCGCAGGTCCTCCCCCGTCGCGCCCTGGGCCCCGTATCCCGGGGTGAGGACGGGTCCCGGGAAGGCCCCCGGGTCGAGGCCGAGCGACTGGGCAGAACGGCCCACGGTCGCGCCGATCACGACTCCGACGCGGGCCTCGCGCCCCGCGTCCTCGCGCGCCGCGAGGCGGAGCACGGTCCCGCCCACGGGCTCCCCGTCCGCGCCCCGGGCGTGCTGCACCTGCGGGCCGGACGGGTTGGAGGTGAGCGCGAGCGCGAAGACGATCGCGTCCTCCTCCTCGAGCAGGTCGAGGACGGGGCGCAGCGAGTCGAAGCCCAGGTAGGGCGACACTGTCACCGCGTCCGCGCGCAGCGGCGCGTCGCGGCGCAGCCACGCGTCCGCGTAGCCGGCCATCGTCGATCCGATGTCGCCGCGCTTCGCGTCCGCGATCGCGAACACGCCCTGGGTCCGGGCAGCGGCCAGCAGTTCCTCGAGGACAGCGAAGCCGCGGGAGCCGTGCCGCTCGAAGAGGGCGACCTGCGGCTTCACGACCCGTGCACCGCCGGCGACGGCGGCCTCGAGGAGCCGCAGGGCGAACGTGCGCACTCCATCCGCGGAATCCGCCAGCCCCCACCGGGCCAGCTCCCCCGGGTGGGGATCGATCCCCACGCACAGGGGGCTGGCCTCCAGGGCCGCGCGCAGGCGGCTGGGAGCGGTCGTCACGCCCAGTCCTGCAGCGCGCGCACGTCCATCGCGTCCTTCTGGAGCGACTCGATCGCGGAGACCGCGGCGGAGAACTCGTCGACCGTCGTGAGCAGCGGGACGTTCGCGACCGTCGCGGCGGCGCGGATCTCGTATCCGTCCGCGCGCTCCTGGCGGCCGCCGGGCACGTTCACGACGAGGTCGAAGGCACGGGCGGAGATCCGATCGAGTACGGAGTCCTCCCCCGCGTCCGCCTCGAAGTGCTTCGCGATCGTCTCGGCCTGGATGCCGTAGCGGGCCAGCACTGCCGCGGTGCCCTCCGTCGCGACGATCGAGAAGCCCCGGTCGGACAGGAGCTTGACGGGCAGCACGAGGGCCCGCTTGTCGCGGTCCGCGACAGAGACGAACACGGTGCCGGAGGTGGGCAGCGTCGTGGACGCCCCCATCATCGCCTTCGCGAACGCCCGCGGGAAGTCGCGGTCGATGCCCATGACCTCGCCCGTCGAGCGCATCTCCGGCCCCAGGATCGAGTCGACGGCGCGGCCGTCGACCGTCCGGAAGCGGCGGAACGGCAGAACGGCCTCCTTCACCGCGACGGGGTGGTCGTAGGGCAGGCGCGAGCCGTCGCCGGCAGTGGGCAGCAGCCCGCCGCGCAGGTCGTCGATGGTCCGGCCCACCGCCAGGAGCGCGGCGGCCTTCGCGAGCTGGGTGCCCGTGCCCTTCGCGACGAAGGGGACGGTGCGGGACGCGCGGGGGTTGGCCTCGATGACGTAGAGGACGTCCGCGGCCAGCGCGAACTGGATGTTGAGCAGCCCGCGCACACCCGTGCCCTCCGCGATCGCGGCCGTCGCGCGCCGCACGCGCTCGAGCACCGCCTCGCCCAGCGTGAGCGGGGGCAGGACGCACGCGGAGTCGCCCGAGTGGATCCCGGCCTCCTCGATGTGTTCCATGATCCCGCCCATGAAGACCTGCTCACCGTCGTAGAGCGCGTCCACGTCGATCTCGATCGCGTCCTCGAGGAAGCGGTCGACCAGCACGGGGCGGTCGGCGGACACCTCGGTCGCGGTCTCCATGTAGTCGCGCAGCTGCTGCTCGTCGTAGACGATCTGCATCCCGCGGCCGCCCAGGACGTAGGACGGGCGCACGAGCACGGGATAGCCGATCCGCTCCGCGATGATGACGGCGCCCTCGAAGGTCGTCGCCATCCCGTTCTGGGGCGCCTGGAGGCCGGCCTCGGACAGCACCTGTCCGAACTCGCCGCGATCCTCCGCGAGGTCGATCGCCTCGGGCTGGGTCCCCAGCACCGGAACGCCCGCGGCTTTGAGGTCCGCGGCGAGTCCCAGCGGGGTCTGCCCGCCCAGCGTGCAGACGATGCCGGCGACGGGTCCTGCCGCGAGTTCCGCCTGGTAGACCTCCATGACGTCCTCGAAGGTGAGCGGCTCGAAGTAGAGGCGGTCGGCGGTGTCGTAGTCTGTCGACACCGTCTCCGGGTTGCAGTTGACCATGACCGTCTCGTAGCCCGCCTCGGACAGGGCCATCGTCGCGTGGACGCACGAGTAGTCGAACTCGATGCCCTGGCCGATCCGGTTGGGGCCGGAGCCCAGGATGATGACGGCCTCGCGCTCCCGCGGCATCACCTCGGTCTCGGGCTCGTAGCTCGAGTAGTGGTACGGCGTGCGCGCCTCGAACTCGCCCGCGCAGGTGTCGACGGTCTTGAAGACGGGACGGATGCCCAGCGCGTGGCGCACACCGCGGACGACCGCCTCGTCGAGCGACCGCAGAGCGGCGATCTGCCGGTCTGAGAGGCCCGTCTCCTTCGCAAGCGCCAGGAGGTCCTCGGTCAGGTCGTCGGCCTGCGCGACCTCGTCCGCCGCCTCCTGCAGCTGGAGGATCTGGTCGAGGTACCACGGATCGATCCAGCTCGCCTCGAACACCTCCTCGACGGACATGCCCGAGGCCAGCGCCAGGCGGACGGTGTGGATGCGGTCCGCGGTGGGGTGGGCGAGGCGTGCCGTCACGTCCGCGCGCACCTCCGGATCGCTCAGGTCGACGCGGTGGGTGAAGTCGAACTCGGCACCGCTCTGCTCGAGCGACCGCATCGCCTTGAGGAGGGCGGATCCGAAGCTGCGTCCCAGCGCCATGACCTCGCCCACGCTCTTCATGGTGGTCGTGAGCGTGGGATCCGCGGCGGGGAACTTCTCGAACGCGAAGCGCGGGATCTTGACGACGACGTAGTCGAGAGCGGGCTCGAACGACGCCGGGGTGACCTCCGTGATGTCGTTGGGGATCTCGTCGAGCGAGTATCCGATCGCGAGCTTCGCCGCGATCTTCGCGATCGGGAAGCCCGTCGCCTTCGATGCGAGAGCGGACGAGCGGGACACGCGCGGGTTCATCTCGATGACGATGATGCGGCCCGTCCGCGGGTCCACCGCGTACTGGATGTTGCAGCCGCCAGTGTCGACGCCCACCGCGCGGATGACCGCGATGCCGATGTCGCGCATCGTCTGGTACTCG
>DWZY01000376.1 GCA_019117325.1 Candidatus Brevibacterium intestinigallinarum | reverse complement strand
GGAGCCGTCCAGCGGCAGGCCGATGATCTCCGGTCGCACGTCACCGTTGGCCCGGACCGAGGCCCCGCGCAGCCAGCCGTGCTGGCTCTCCACCCAGCCCACGCCGGCCAGGGTGTTCCACTCGACGCCGCAGGCGGGGTGCGTGTCGTGGGCCCACAGAGCAGCGGAGGCGTAGGCCTGCATGACGCGGGCCGGGATGCCGGTCCGCTGCGCCATCTCGTCCGTCCACTCCGGATCGACGATGTAGTCCGCCGCGGGTGATCCGTCGGTCGCGACCTCGACCGGTTCCAGGGACTCGTCGTCCAGGATGCGCTCGGCGGGGACGGCACCCCCGGCCACCAGCGGCTGGTCGGGACGGGCGGGTGCGCCGTCCGCGTGACCGTAGTCGGCCTCGGTGGTCGAAGGCGACGTGAGCGGGGACGGGGTCAGCGAGAGGTAGGACACGAGCGCCCAGAGACCCACGCCCATGAGCAGCACCAGGAAGCAGGCGAAGATGGTCGCGACGACGCGGGCAGGTCTCATGATCGGTCACACCTCCAGGCGGATGCGGGCACCGTGCGATGCGGATGGGTAAGAAGCGGGGGCGCCGGAGCGCCCGGACCACGCTACCGTCCGATCCGGGACACGAGCTGGGAGGACGCACGTGATGTGCGCCGCGGGTGGAGCATCACGGGGCGCGGCGCACCCCTCAGCGGACCCAGGGTTCACAGACAGTCCTGGCAGGAATCACTCTCCGTTGGCACGACCGACGCTCAGGTTTCATGTGCGGCGGATGGAGTGGAGCGGTTGCCGTCGCGCAGGCCAGCGCGACAGCGCCTCCCCTCCTGGAACCGCCGAACGAAGGTGCCCCTCCGTGCGACTCCCGTCGTCCCCGTCCCCTCGTGTCCGTCCTCTCCTGGCCATCGCCGCCGCAGCCGCGATCGCCGCTCCCCTGGGATTGGGTGGCCTGCCGGCACCCGCCCACGCAGCACCCGAGGGGGTGGAGGGCGCCGGTGATGCGCGTGAGCCCTACCTCGTCGACGAAGCAGACGACCTCCGCGCGCTCGCGGAGGCGGTGAATGCCGGCGACGCGTCGACCGGCAGCCACATCGATGTGGTGGCCGACATCGACATGGAGGGCGAGGAGTTCACCGGCTTCAAGGCGTTCTCCGGCACGCTGGACGGTCGCGGCCACACGGTCAGCAACGTCGCCTACGGGCCCGACGCGGCCACCGGCGACGGTCGCGCCCTCATCCACACCCTCGACGAGGGCACCGTCACGAACCTGACGCTGGACGGCCTCACCGCGAACACGGACGGCAGCACCGGGTTCGCGGCGGGCATCGCGATCTACGCCAACGACGCCACCATCACGAGCACCGTCGTCACGGACGCGACGCTCACGACCGAGGCCGGAGAGAAGGCCGGCGGTCTGGTGGGCGAGGCGAACGGCGGCACGATCGAGGACAACTACGTCTCCGCCACCATCACCGCGAACAAGATGCCTGCCGGCATCGCGGCATACGTCAAGGGGAAGACCTCGGTCTCCCGCAACCTCGCCGAGGCCGACCTCATCCGCCTGGCCGACGGCGGTGACAACGGTGCGCGCGGCCACAACGCGGGCCTCATCGTGGGCTACCCGGGCACGCCCAACTCCAGCACGTTCGCTCACAACGTCGCCCTGGACGGATCGATCGACGCGAACGGGAGGATCGACGGGTTCCTGGGCCGCATCCTCGGCTACACCGCATACGACGGATGGACCGCGGAGGACAACCTCGCGAACGACGCGATCACCATCGGTGGCGAGCCCGTGGACGGGCCGGGTGAGAAGAATCAGCACGGGACCGGGGCCTCGGCGGCGCAGCTGGCCGACCGCAGCACCTATGAGGACCTGGGCTGGGACTTCACGAACACGTGGGCCTTCGACGACGCCCTGGGGCACCCCGTCCCGCAGTACTCGTACTCGCTGCCAGGCGCCGGCACGGAGGAGTCGCCGTTCGAGATCGGCTCGCCGGAGGACCTCGAGTTCCTCGCGGAGCAGATCAACGCGGACAACGCGCGCTACACCGATGCGCAGGCGTACGTCCTCGCCGCTGACCTGGACTTCTCCGACCGTGCCCCCTTCGTGGGCCTCGACCGTCTGGGCGCGGACCTCGACGGCCAGGGCCACACGATCACGGGTCTGCGCTACGCGCCGTCGGAGGACTCGGGCCGGCTGGGCTTCGTCCGTGAACTGGACGGCGGTGGGCTGCGCAACCTCACCCTCGACGGTGTCACGGCCCAGTCCGAGTCCATGAACGAGGACGACTATGTCGCGGCCATTGCGGTCATCGCGCAGGACGCGACGATCGAGGGCGTGAGCGTCATCGACGCGACCGTCGATGCTCCCGGTGTGGAGAAGGCGGCCGGAGCCGTCGCCGAGGCCCGGGGCACCACGACCGTCTCCCGCACCTGGGTGGACGGAGACGTCACGGCGAAGAAGATGCCCGCGGGCCTCGTCTCCTACGGGACGGATGGCACCCGCATCGAGCAGACCCTCGCGACGACGGAGCTCACCGTCGAGGCAGACGGCGGGTCCGGGACCCGCGGCATCGATGCCGCGCACATCCTCGCCTACCCCGGCAGCGGCAACAGCGCGGGCGTCGAGGACAGCGTCGCGCACTCCGGCGACATCGACTACTCGGGCGAGGTCGCGGGCTTCGCCGGACGCATCATCGGCTACCACCAGCCGGACGGCGACTACGCAGTCGACCCCCTGGACGGCAACCTGGGCGGCGAGGACATCCTCATCGGCGGAGCCTCCACCGCGGGCGGCGACGCGCAGCAGAACGGGACGGATGCCTCGGCGTCGGAACTGCAGAGCCAGGAGACCTACGAGGACCTGGGCTGGGACTTCACCGAGGACTGGATCCTCGACGCAGAGCGCGGCCATCCGATCCCCCGGTACATCGACGCGGGCGACCGCCCCGACCGCATCACGACGACCATCGCGGGTGACCCGCGCACGGGCCGCGGCTTCACCTGGTACGCGCAGAACAGTGACGCGGGCCAGGTGACGCTCGCGACCGACCGCGAGTTCACGGACGCGATCGAGGTGGCCGCAGACCGGGGCGAGGGACGCGACGAGCAGACGTTCTTCCAGGCCCGGGCCACGGACCTGGAGCCCGGCACGCGCTACTACTACCGGGTGGGCGACCCGCAGTCGGGCGTGTGGTCGCCCACGGGGACGTTCGCCACGAACGACGGCGACGGTGATTTCTCCTTCGTCGACCTCACGGACACGCAGTCGCAGAACCAGGACGAGGCGGAGCTGTCCGCCCAGACGATGGCGAAGGCGATGCGGACCGTGCCCGGCGCGGAGTTCCTCATGCACAACGGCGACGTCGTGGAGAGCGGCGACCGGGAGCGGGACTGGGAGGATCTGCTGGGCGCGGCCCAGGACACCCTCCTCGACACGACGATCGTGCCGGCGGCCGGCAACCACGATGAGGCTGACAGCTCGTTCGTCGACCACTTCGAGCTGGACGCACCGAACGACCAGGACACGTCCACCGGCGCCTACTACTCGTTCGACTACAACGCGGCGCATTTCTCCGTGCTCAACACGAACGAGGACGCGGACCAGGCGGTGTCCCAGGAGCAGATC
>DWZY01000375.1 GCA_019117325.1 Candidatus Brevibacterium intestinigallinarum | reverse complement strand
GATCTGCTCGAGGAAGTGCGTCGACCCGGCGGTCAGGTCCGTCTCGTGCCGCGAGCCGGAGCCCACCCACACGCCCACGGTCTCCGACTGCAGGCCGGGCACGGTCTCTGTGATGATGCGAATGCCGCCGGGGAGGACGGTGCGCTCGATGCGACCGCCCTCCCCGGCTGAGAGGATCTCACTCACGATGGCGTGCTCAGGCCTCCTCGGCCGGCGCGTCCGTCTGGTCCGCGCCCTCGGCCTCGTCGACGACGGGGACGAGCGACAGCTTGCCGCGGTCATCGATCTTCGTGATCTCGACCTGGACCTTCTGGCCCACGCCCAGGACGTCCTCGACGTCCTCGACGCGCTTGCCCTCGTTGAGCTTGCGCAGCTCGGAGATGTGCAGCAGACCGTCGCGGCCCGGGCTCAGCGACACGAAGGCGCCGAAGCTCATGAGCTTGACGACCGTGCCCAGGTAGCGCTCGCCCACCTCGGGCACCTGCGGGTTCGCGATCGCGTTGATCGCGCTGCGCGCGGCCTCCGCCGCTGCCCCGTCGGAGGCGCCGATGAGGACGGTGCCGTCGTCCTCGATGCTGATCTGCGCGCCCGTGTCCTCCTGGATCTGGTTGATCATCTTGCCCTTGGGGCCGATGACCTCACCGATCTTGTCGACGGGGATGTTGACGGAGATGATCCGCGGTGCGGTGGGAGCCATCTCGCCCGGCGCGTCGATCTCCTCGCCCATGACGTCGAGGATCGCGTGGCGCGCCTCGCGGGCCTGGGAGAGGGCCGCGGTCAGGACTGCGGCGGGGAGACCGTCGAGCTTCGTGTCCAGCTGGATCGCCGTGATGAAGTCGCGGGTTCCGGCGACCTTGAAGTCCATGTCGCCGAACGCATCCTCGGCGCCCAGGATGTCCGTGAGCGCCGCGTAGGCGGTCTGCGGGCCGTCCGGGGTGTCGATGACGTCGGAGACGAGGCCCATGGCGATGCCGGCGACCGGCGCGCGCAGCGGCACACCGGCGTGGAGCATCGCGAGCGTCGAGGCGCACACGGAGCCCATCGAGGTCGAGCCGTTGGAGCCCAGCGCCTCCGACACCTGACGGATCGCGTAGGGGAACTCCTCGCGGGTGGGCAGGACCGGCACGAGCGCGCGCTCGGCCAGTGCACCGTGGCCGATCTCGCGGCGCTTGGGGCTGCCCACACGGCCGGTCTCACCGGTGGAGAACGGCGGGAAGTTGTAGTGGTGCATGTAGCGCTTCGACTTCACCGGGGACAGCGAGTCGATCTGCTGCTCCATCTTGAGCATGTTGAGCGTCGTGACGCCCAGGATCTGCGTCTCGCCGCGCTCGAAGAGGGCGGAGCCGTGGACCCGCGGGATCACGCCGGTCTCCGTGGTGAGCGGACGGATGTCCTTGAGGCCGCGGCCGTCGATGCGGACCTGCTCCGTGAGGATGCGCTTGCGGATGACCTGCTTCGTGAGCGCGTTGAGGGCACCGGCGATCTCGCCCTCGCGTCCCTCGAAGCGCTCGCCCAGCTGCTCGTACAGCGAGTCGAGCAGGGCATCGCCTGCCGCCTCGCGCTCCTGCTTGTCGCCGATCTGGAAGTTCTTCGTCTGCTGCTCGAGCGCCAGCTCCTCGACCGCGGCGTACACGTCGTCCTGGTACTCGCGGAAGACCGGGTAGTCGGCGGTGGGCTTCGCAGCGCGATCCGCCAGCTCCTGCTGAGCGCGAACGAGCTCGCGGATGAACGGCTTCGCGGCCTCCAGACCGCTGGCCACGACCTCCTCCGTGGGCGCGGTGGCGCCGCCGCGGACCAGGTCGATAACGCGCTCGGTGGCCTCCGCCTCGACCATCATGATCGCGACGTCGTCACCCACGACGCGGCCGGCGACGGCCATGTCGAAGACGGCGTCCTCCAGCTGCTCGTGCGTGGGGAATGCGACCCACTGGCCGTCGATGAGCGCGATGCGCACGCCGCCGATCGGGCCGCTGAACGGCAGGCCGGACAGCTGCGTCGACATCGAGGCGGCGTTGATCGCCAGGGTGTCGTAGAGGACGCCGGGAGCCACCGACATGACGGTGACGACGACCTGGACCTCGTTGCGCAGGCCCTTGACGAAGGACGGGCGCAGCGGGCGGTCGATGAGACGGCAGGTGAGGATCGCGTCCGTGGACGGACGGCCCTCGCGGCGGAAGAACGAGCCGGGGATCCGGCCGTCCGCGTACATGCGCTCCTCGACGTCGACGGTGAGCGGGAAGAAGTCGAAGTGCTCCTTGGGCCGCTTGCTGGCCGTCGTTGCCGACAGCAGCATCGTCTCGTCGTCCAGGTAGGCACAGACGGAGCCTGCGGCCTGCTGAGCCAGACGGCCGGTCTCGAAGCGGATGGTGTGTGTGCCGAAGCGCCCGTTATCGATGTGGGCGACGGCGGACTCGGGGTTCAGACCCACGGTGTCTCCGTTCTGCCGCCGCGCACGTTCGACGAGCGGGCGGCGTGATGGTGCGCATCCTCTCCAGGTGTCCTGGAGCGTGCGCAGGAGTGCCGGTGACGTGCACTGCGGTCAGCGCGTCGCTGTTCGGCGGCCTTCGATCGAGACCCACGCACATCGGATTGCGGAGGCCACTGTCGAGGACCGACGACGATGTCACCGGCATGGACCTGCCCATCGTAGCAAGGGAAGCGTCAGACGGGTGAATGGCGGCAGCCCCGCACCGCCGTGAGGCGGTGCGGGGCTGCGGAGCGCGCTGGTCCGGGTCAGGCCCGAACGGTCAGCGGCGCAGGCCCAGACGAGCGATGAGCGCACGGTAGCGCTCGATGTCGACCTGCTGCAGGTACTTGAGCATCCGGCGGCGCTTGCCGACCAGGAGCAGCAGTCCGCGACGCGAGTGGTGGTCGTGCTTGTGCTCCTTGAAGTGCTCCGTCAGATCCTTGATCCGGCGGGACATGACCGCGATCTGCACCTCGGGAGACCCGGTGTCGCCCTCGTGCGTCGCGTATTCCTTCATGATCTCCTGCTTGACCTTCTGGTCCAGAGCCATGTGAGTCCTCCGTAGGTGTCGCTGCGCGGCGCCCGCACCTCATGTGCGAGCACTGTGGAACCGCGGCCGATGAAAACGGCAGCGTTCAGCGTAGCACAGCGCGGACCCGGTCCACGTCGTCGTGCATCTGCGCGATGAGGGGCTCCATGCCGCGGAACGCGACCTGCCCGCGGATCCGCTCGACGAACGAGACCTCCATCGTGTCCCCGTACACATCGAGGTCCTTGAATGCGACGTCGATCGCATGGCCCTCGACCGTGCGGACGCTGCCCCGGAAGGTCGGGTTCGTGCCGACGGAGATGGCGGTCGGCAGTCGCAGTCCCCGGGCGGGGAACGTCATCCAGCCGGCGTACACCCCGTCGGCCGGGACGAGCCCCTTCGCGTCGAGGGCGAGGTTGGCGGTGGGGAAGCCCATCTCGCGTCCGCGCTTCTCACCGTGGACGACCGTGCCGGTCAGCGTGTGGTCATAGCCCAGCTGCTCTGCAGCTGCCCGGACATCGCCGGCCTCCAGCAGGCGGCGGATCGCACTGGACGAGTAGCGGTCGCCCTCACCCACCTCATCGATGACCTCGACGTCGAAGCCGTGCGTCCGGCCCAGCGCCTGGAGTGCTGCCAGGTCGCCGGAGTTGCCGCGGCCGAAGCGCACGTCCGCACCCACGACGATGAGCTGCGCCCGCAGGCGGCCCACGAGGTAGTCGAGGACGAACTGCTCCGCCGTCTGCTCCGCGAACTCCAGCGTGTAGTGCTGGACCAGAACCGCGTCGACGCCCGCCGCCTCGATGCGGCCCAGCCGCTGCTCGAGACCGCAGATCATCTCGACCGGCGAGTCCGTCTGGTGGACCAGGCGCGGGTGCGGGTCGAAGGTCACGGCGAGGGAGACGAGCCCGCGCTGCCGTGCGGCGTCGCACAGCGACCGGAGGACGACCGCGTGACCCCGGTGCACGCCGTCGAAGTTCCCCAGCGTGACGGCCGTGCGGCCGTAGTCCGGGGGGATGTCCTCTGGGGTGCGGAAGATGTCCACCTGCGTCCTCTCGGGAGAGCGTCGGTTCAGCGGTGACCGCGCCGCGGTGTCCGGCACGGGAGCCCACCCCGCCTGCGGTGCGGGAGCCCGGACCAGGGTATCGCAGTCGATCACCCGATCAGTGCCCGGCCAACAGCACCGCAGGCCAGGGCGACTCCCAGCGACGCGAGCGACCCGATCATGAACCGCTCCCCCGCCGTGGGGCTCTTGAGCAGTTCGGGGACGCGCCCCAGTCCCTTGATCGCAACGACCACTCCCACGACGGCGGGATCGCCCAGGGCGACGCCGCCCGCGATGATGAGGCGCTCGAGGAGACCGATCCACAGGCCGCCGCGCAGGAGGCCGTCGTCGTCCACCGCGGGCGTCGGGTCGAGGTCGTCCTGGGCGACAGCCCGTGCGACCGTCCCGTCGTCCGCGGCCCGGGGCGCCGCCTGCTCAGCGGAGAGTTCTGCCCGTGCGCGATCGCGACCTGCGGCCAGGTGCAGGGCCAGCCGCGTGAGGGGCCAGCCCGCGAGCGCCGCGACGCCGCCCGTGCCCAGCGCGATGACCCAGTCGAGGAGCTCCGGACTCATCGGTTGCCTCCGCTTCTGTCCACGCTGCCGTCTCCGCAGGCCTCGAGCGCCCGGCCCAGCAGCCGTCCCGCCACGACGATTCCGTCCGCGGACTCCCCCACGTGGGCGCCGCGCAGTGCCTTCGACACGGCCTGGCGCGAGACGCCGAGGTCTGCGGCCAGCTGCTCCTGCGTCGCCTCCGGCCGTGCCTCCGCCGCGTCCACCGCGCGCCATCCCGCAGCCGTCCGCGACCGCAGCACGAGCGCCAGGAGCCGCAGCACCGCCTGCGCGTCGCCGGCCGCACGGACCGCGGACGCCGGCGCCTCCGGCGTCGCGCGCACGGACACCCGCGCATCCTCCCCCTTCGCGTCCTCGACCGCATCCCGCGCGGCGAGGAAGGGACCTCCGCGCGAGGCCCGGCTGGACTCCCCCAGCTCGACGTCGTGGCCGAGGCCCAGACCCACGGACCAGCGCTGGTCCCGCGCCGCGGCGTGCCACGCGCGGACGGCCTCGTCGGGGTCCGCGAGGACGCCCTGCACCTCGTCGCCCGCAGTGCGCTCGAACGGGAGGACCGTGTCGAGCTCTGCGAGGTGCGTCAGCAGGCGCGGCACGGCGTCCCCCTCCGAGCGGGAGTCGATCTGGTCGATCGTCAGGACGAACATGGATCCAGTCAACCCGGCAGACGCCGGCATGTCAACACATTCTGGTTGCTTTGCGGGAAGCAACCGAAACATGTTGCGCACGGCCGGGTGCGCAGGACCCGGCGCTCAGCCGTGGGCGGGGAATACGGTGCGCGGGGCGGCCTCGCCCTCGTGCAGGTCGACGATCGCAACGAGGTCGTCGCCGCTCACCGCAGCGCGCGGCTCGTCCGCCGGGGCCGCCGCGGGGATGCGCCGTCCCATCCGCAGGTCGCGTGCCTGGTCCTCCGTCACCGGAAGCACGGGCAGCAGACCTGCCGCAGCCTGAGCTGCGGGCACGAGGGAGGGCAGGGGGGCCTCGGTGTCGAAGTCCGGGACCGCCAGCGCGTCCTCGACCCGGTAGTCGCCCACCCGCGTGCGCCGCAGGCGGGTGAGGTGGCCGTGGACGCCCAGGGCAGCGCCCAGGTCGCGGGCCAGCGCGCGGATATAGGTGCCTGACGAGCAGTCGACGACGACGTCCACGTCCAGGACGGGACGCCCGCTGCCCTTGTCGTCCTCGGTGTGCGCTGCACGCAGCTCGGACACGACGTCGAAGCGGGACACGGTCACGGGGCGGGCCGCCAGCTCGACGTCCTCTCCCGCGCGCACGCGCGCGTAGGCGCGGCGTCCGTCGACCTTGATCGCGGACACCGCGCTGGGTGCCTGGAGGATGTCACCGCGCAGTGCGGTCAGAGCGGACTCGAGGCTGTCCGGATCGATGTCCGCGACCGCACCTGCGGGCGCGAACCGGTCCGGTGCGGAGTCCGCGTCATCGGTGGGCGTCGAGGCGCCCAGACGAATCGTGGCGGAGTACGCCTTGTCGAGTCCCACCGCGTGGGTGAGCAGTCGCGTGGCCGGCCCGATGCCGATGACGAGGAGTCCCGTCGCCATGGGGTCGAGCGTGCCCGCGTGTCCCACCTTGCGCGTGCCGAGCCACTTCCGGACTCGGGAGACGACGCGGTGGCTGGACCATCCCTGCGGCTTGTCCAGCAGCAGGAATCCGTAGGGGTCGGTCACAGCGCCTCGGGTCAGTTGACGGAGACGTGGACGTGGTCGTAGTGGTTCGCGGTGACCGAGCCGCGATCCTCCATGGCACGACCGGACCAGCCGGTGTAGGAGGCGTAGATCTTCTGCTCGAAGATCACGTACTTGACGTTCAGCCTGTCGCGGTTCGCGATGAGGTACTCGGTGATGCGGTCGCCCGTGGCACCGGTGATCATGATGTCGACGGCGTTGCCGCTGTTGTGGTCCGAGCCCGGGTCCGCGCGACGGCCGCCGTACGAGGAGACCTCCGGGAACTCCGCGCAGACCGCGCGGTAGGCGGCGCGGCCGTTGGGGGTCAGGCCCGACTCGATCGAGGAGGAGACCGAGCACTCCTGGTCGGAGACGCCGCCGGAGCCGGAGCCGCCGTCGGACGATGCGCCCTCGTCGCCGTCCTCGCTGACGGCGCTCTCTCCGTCAGAGTTCGAGGAGACGCCGGAGTTCGCGGTGGGAGACGGAGTGGGCTTGGGCATCGCCTTGAGACTGGACGAGCCGCTCGCGCTGTACTTGTCGTCCTCCTTGAGCGACTCCGCGTAGGCCTCGCGGTCGCGGTCGACCTGCTCGTCGAGCTCCTCCTGCGAGGGTGCGGACGATTCCGCGTCCGGGCTGGGAGACTCGGACGCCTGTGCGGAGTCCTCGGCCGTGACCGTGCCGCCGGACTCGTTCTGTCCCAGTGCGAGGGTCGACGCGACGATGCCCACCGTCGCGGCAGCCGGGAGTGCGATCGCTGCGACCATGGGCCGCTGGCGCACGGTCCGCAGCACACCGGTCGCAGTCGCCTGTTCCACGTCGCCGCCGCTGTGCCGACCCTGCGGCGCGCGGTGCAGCGTGGCGACGGCCCCCGCGAAATCGCGTGCGCTCGTCAGCCAGGACTGCTTCGGTGTTGAATGCTTGCCCACTCGGATCCGTTCCTTCACAGTTTCGTGATCGTTCCGTTACCTCGAGCAAGTGTACCGATCTGCGCGGCCAGCGCAACCGCACCCGCATCGTCGCCGGTGACAGGCGAGGAGGGCGCCGCTGCGCGGCGCCCTCCTCTCTCGCGATCGTGTGACGATGCCGTGACCGTGATGGTCACGGATCGTGTCGTCGGCGGACTCAGTCGCCCACAGACTCAGTCGTCCTCGGTGTCCTCCTCGGACTCTTCCTCGTCGCGCGGGCGGCGGTACGGGTCGGCCTCGCCCGCCGGCTGCGCGTCGCGTGCCAGCGCTGCGACCTCGGCATCACGCGCCTGTGCCCGGGCGATGAGGTCGTCGAGCTCCGCAGCCGCGGCCGGAACCGCGTCCGCGACGAACTCGAGGGTGGGGGTCAGGCGGATGCGGAGCACCTTGCCGACCTCGGACCGGATGAGGCCCTTCGCGGATTCGAGCGCCGCGCGGGTCCCCTCGAGGTCCGCATCCGTGCCGAAGACCGTGTAGAACACGGTCGCGTGCTGGAGGTCGCCCGTGACGCGCACATCCGTCACGGTGACGAAACCCAGGCGGGGGTCCTTGACGCGCTTCTCCAGGGTCTGCGCGACGCTCACCCTGATGCGGTCGGCGATCTTGCGCGCGCGGGTCGGATCTGCCATGGCTTCTCCCTTGATGGTGATGGAGGTGGGGGTGGAACGCGCCGGGGGCGGCGGCGAGGACGCGGATCGCGCCGTCACCGCCGCCCCCGGGTGCGGGAGTGCGCTCAGTCGCGCGGCTTCTCGCGCATCTCGAACGTCTCGATGAGGTCGCCCTCACGGATGTCGTTGAAGCTGCCCAGGCCGATACCGCACTCGAAGCCCTCGCGGACCTCGGTCGCATCGTCCTTGAACCGGCGCAGCGACTCGATCGTGAGGTTGTCGCCCACGACGACGCCGTCGCGCGTGAGGCGCGCCTTCGAGTTCCTCTTGATGAGGCCGTCGCGGACGATCGAGCCCGCGATGTTGCCCCACTTGGAGGACCGGAAGACCTCGCGGATCTCCGCGGAGCCCACGTGCGCCTCTTCGAACTCCGGCTTGAGCATGCCCTTGAGCGAGCTCTCGATGTCGTCGATCGCGTCGTAGATGACC
>DWZY01000374.1 GCA_019117325.1 Candidatus Brevibacterium intestinigallinarum | reverse complement strand
GACCCGATCATGGCCTACATCGTCATCACCGGACTGCTGGCGGTCGTCGCGAACCTTGTCGCTGACTTCCTCTACGCGGTCCTCGACCCACGGATTCGGGTGGACGCCTGATGAGCACGACGCACGACACTGCACCGGCATCGCCGTTCGGGCCCGGCCCGGGCGACGCGGATGCCCCCGTCTCGATCGAGGGGAAGGAGGACGCGGGCCTGTCGCAGGGCGCGATCGTCCGCCGCAAGTTCCTCCGCCACACGGGCGCGATGGTCAGCCTGGTCGTTCTGGGCCTCGTCGCGCTGCTGGCCTTCACCGCACAGGGCATGGGACCCATCCCGGGGTGGTGGATCCACAACCACTACAGCTCCGGACCGGTCGTCAATCCCGGCGGCGCTCCCACGTGGACGCTGGCGGAGCCCTTCTCGCTGGGCTCGCACCCGTTCGGTCAGGACGACATCGGCCGCGACAACTTCGCCCGCGTCATGAAGGGGACGCAGATCTCCCTCATGGTCATGGTCATCATCGGTGCGACCGCGCTGGTGATCGGCACGACGGTGGGAGCGCTGGCCGGCTACTACCGCGGATGGCTGGACGGCCTCCTCATGCGCATCACGGACGGCTTCATCATCGTCCCCACGATCGTCGTGGGCGCGATCCTCGGCAAGCTGATCGGCGGTCCCGGCTTCTCGTTCTTCGGCCTGCCGCTGTCGGCCTACATGGCTCCCATGCTGGGACTCGTCCTGGGCGGCATCCTGTGGACCGGCCTGGCCCGACTGGTGCGCGGCGAGTTCATGGCGCTGCGCGAGCGGGAGTTCGTCGACTCCGCACGCGTGTCCGGTGCGAGCGACTTCCGGATCATGTTCACCCACATCCTGCCCAACTCCGTGGGCGTCATCATCGTCAACACGACCCTGCTCATGAGCCAGGCGATCGTGCTGGAGACGGCGCTCAGCTTCCTGGGCTTCGGCATCCGCTCCCCGCAGATCTCGCTGGGCCAGCTCATCAACGAGTACCAGAGCGCGTTCTCCACCCGGCCGTGGCTGTTCTGGTGGGCGGGCCTCTTCATCATCGTCATCGCCCTGTGCATCAACTTCATCGGCGACGGGCTGCGCGACGCGTTCGATCCGCGGATGAAGGCGATCCCGTCCCAGCGGAAGATGGACCGCGCGGATCGGAAGCGGGCGGCCTCGTCCGCGACCCGGTCGTCCGCGACCCGGTCGGCCATCGCTCAGGCGGAGGGTGCGCTGGACCCCGGCGCACGGAACGCAGGAGACCGCGGCCCGGAGGCCGGACCGCGCGGCACGACCGGCCTCGGCGAAGGAGGGAAGCTGTGAGCCAGGACTTCGAGCAGACAGCCGGCACGACCGGTGACGCCGGGGCGACCGCGCAGACCACCACGGCGAAGGAGCCCATCCTCTCCGTCAAGGACCTGAGCGTCCGGTTCTGGGTGGGCGACGAGTGGTTCACCGCCGCCGAGGGCCTCACCTATGACCTGCACCCGGGTGAGGTGCTGGCGATCGTGGGCGAATCCGGCTCCGGCAAGTCGCAGTCGTCGATGTCCCTCATGGGCCTGCTGCCGCGCAACGGCCGGGCCTCGGGGTCTGCCCGCCTGGGCTCCCGCGAACTCGTGGGGATGGCCGAGGAGCAGATGCAGCGCGTGCGCGGCAACGAGATCTCCGTCATCTTCCAGGAGCCCATGACGGCGCTCAACCCCGTGTACACCGTGGGCTTCCAGATCGTCGAGACGCTGCGCGTCCACACGGTCATGGGACCGAAGGCGGCGAAGGAGGAGGCGCTGCGCCTCATGCGCCTCGTCGAGATCCCCGATCCGGAGGACCGCTTCAACGCGTTCCCCCACCAGCTGTCCGGCGGTCAGCGCCAGCGCATCATGATCGCGCAGGCGCTGGCCTGCCAGCCGCAACTGCTCATCGCGGACGAGCCCACGACCGCACTGGACGTGACGGTGCAGGCGGAGATTCTCAAGCTCATGCGCGAGCTGCGCGAGAAGGTCGACGCCGGCATCATCCTCATCACCCACGACATGGGTGTGGTCGCGGACATGGCCGATCGGATCCTCGTCATGAAGCAGGGCCGCGTCGTCGAGGAGGGGACCTCCCGGCAGATCTTCTCCGACCCGCAGCACGACTACACGAAGCAGCTGCTGGCCGCCGTGCCCCACCTGGGCTCGCGCGCAGAGGACACGGCATTCGGATCCGGCGCGGAGGACCTCGAGTACGTCGACGACCTGGCGGACATCCCGCTCGAGTCGAACGACACGTACGAGCACCCGGGCGGGCGCATCGAGGTGAGCAACCCCGCTCTGCACCTGAACGGGGCGACGATCGAGTACCCGGCGATCGGCCGCCGCAAGGCGTTCCGGGCCGCCCACTCGATCGATCTGCGGATCGCGCCCGGCGAGGTCGTGGGGCTCGTGGGGGAGTCGGGCTCCGGCAAGACGACGATCGGCCGTGCGGCGGTGGGACTCATCCCCGTGGTCGAGGGCTCCCTCACCGTGGGCGGTGTCGAGGTCGCGGGGAAGAAGAACCGCGACCTGCGGGAGCTGCGCAAGACCGTGGGCTTCGTGTTCCAGGATCCGGGCTCCTCGCTCAACCCGCGCCTGCCGATCGGCGAGTCGATCGGTGAGCCGCTGGTCCTGCACGAGCGGCTCAAGGGCGCAGAGCTCAGCCGCCGCGTCGAGGCGATGCTCGAATCCGTCCAGCTGCCCACCTCGATGCGCAATCGGTACCCGCACGAGCTCTCCGGCGGACAGCGGCAGCGCATCGGCATCGCCCGCGCCCTGGCGCTGCGGCCCCAGCTGCTCATCGCGGACGAGCCCACCTCCGCGCTGGACGTGTCCGTGCAGGCGACGGTCCTCAAGCTGTTCAGGGACCTGCAGGAGGAGTACGGGTTCGCGTGCCTCTTCATCAGCCACGACCTGGCGGTCGTCGAGATGGTGGCCAGCCGGATCGCGGTCATGCGGCACGGGCACCTGCTGGAGATCGGGCCCAGCTCCGACCTCGTCGCACAGCCTCGCCATCCGTACACCCAGCGCCTGCTGGCGGCCGTGCCGGTGCCGGATCCGGACGAGCAGCGGCGCCGTCGCGAGGCGCGCGACGCACTCATCGAGGCGACCGAGGGCGGGCTGGTGAGCTGATCCCACCCGCCCCGGGGCCGTCCTCGACCCCGCTCCGGACCCTCTTCCGCCCCGTCGATCCCATTGCCTTCACAGGCCGGATCGGCGGGGCGGAGGCGCCAGGGCCCCTATACTCGTCTACGGCGCTCCCGCCATTGATACGAAAGCGAGCTCATGACGCTGCACACCTCCCGCCGCTCAGACCGAAGGAACGTCGCGATCGTCGCGCACGTCGACCACGGCAAGACGACCCTCGTCAACGCAATGCTCACCCAGGGCGGTGCCTTCAGCGAACACGGCGACGTCGTCGACCGCGTCATGGATTCGGGAGATCTGGAGAAGGAGAAGGGGATCACGATCCTCGCGAAGAACACCTCCATCTCCTACACCGGTCCCTCGGCGGACCAGCCGATCACGATCAACGTCATCGACACCCCCGGCCACGCGGACTTCGGAGGCGAGGTGGAGCGCGGCCTGTCGATGGTCGACGGCGTCGTCCTCCTCGTCGACTCGTCGGAGGGCCCGCTGCCGCAGACGCGCTTCGTCCTGCGCAAGGCACTCGCCGCGCAGAAGCCCGTCATCCTCGTCGTCAACAAGACCGACCGCGCGGACGCCCGCATCGAGCACGTGCTCGATGAGGCGCAGGACCTGCTGCTGGGCCTGGCCTCGGACCTCGCGGAGGAGATCGAGGGCTTCGACGCCGAGGTCGTCCTCGACGTCCCCGTCGTCTACGCCTCCG
>DWZY01000373.1 GCA_019117325.1 Candidatus Brevibacterium intestinigallinarum | reverse complement strand
CCCGGGTCTCCCCCGGCACCGTTCTTCGCGCTCGTGGCGGGCGGGCCCACGTGGCTGCTCCTGGCGATCCTCGTGCTCACGCTCACCCTCATCGCCTCAACCGCGGACACGCTGCAGAATGGCATCGCTGCCGCGATCGCCGTGCGCGCGCCACGACTGGGAGTCACGGGGGCACGCATCCTCACAGTCATCGCGACGCTCATCCCCGCAGCGATCGCCTTCCAGGGGTTCTCCGTCCTGCGGCTCTTCCTCATCGCGGACCTCTTCTGCGCCGCGACCCTGGTGCCAGTCCTCTTGGGGCTGTGGAGCCGCACGACGCGGACGGGTGCGCTGACCGGCGCGGTCGCGGGTCTCGTGTCCGCTACCGGGTACGGGCTGGTCGTCACCGGATTCGATCCCGGTCACGCCCTGGCGGTCACGACGTTCGCGGACGGGCTCACGCTGGGGCCATTCGCCGCCGCGCTCCTGGGCTCGGGGCTCGTCACGCTGGTGCTGAGCCTCCTCACCCGACCCGCATCTCCGGCACGCGACGACTCGCGCACCACCGCGCCCGCCGCAGCCGGCCTGCTTGATCGCTGAACGAGAGGATTCCACGATGACGACAGCCTCGTACTCCACGAGCCACGACACTGCCGATCTCTCGGCACTCGATGCGGACATCCTCGCCTTCATCCAGTCCGAGGACCCTGATCCCGCCACGTTCGACGAGCTGGCTCTGCGGCTCTTCGCCCATCAGTTCGAGGCCAACCCCGCGTACCAGCGGTACTGCCGCAGCCGGAAGGCCACTCCCGACCGAGTCCGGCACTGGAGCGAGATCCCCGCAGTGCCGCTCACCGCGTTCAAGCGCCTCACACTCACGACCGTCCCGGAACGCGACGCGGCCGCCGTCTTCATGACGTCCGGCAGCACCGACCCCGCCATCCGAGGCCGCAACCACCACCGGCACCTGGCGCTCTACGACGCCTCGCTCCTGCGCTCCTTCCGCGACCGGTTCCTGCCAGAGCAGTCCAGCCCCGTGGGCGACGACTCCACGAGTGGCGCGCCCACGGGCTATGTCGCCCCAGATGGCGCACTCCCACAGTGCGACCGAATGCGCATCCTCGTCCTCAACGCACCGCGGGAGCAGGCACCGCACTCGTCGATCGCGCACTTCTTCTCCACGCTCGTCGAGCACCGGGGCACTCCCGACAGCCTCCACCTCGTGAGCGACGACGGGCTCGACGTCGACACGGCTCTGAACGCTTTCGCGCAGGCGGAGCATTCCGGCAAGCCGCTGGCCGTCCTGGGCACGTCGTTCTCCTTCGTCCACCTCCTCGACGCGATGGCCGACGTCGACCGGACGTTCCGTCTGCCCGCCGGCTCCCGAGTCCTCGACACCGGCGGGTTCAAGGGGAAGTCCCGCGAGGTGACGGCCGAAGACCTGCGCCAGGCGTTCCGTGTGCGGCTGGGTGTGCCGGAGGATCACTGCGCGAACTACTACGGCATGACGGAGATCAGCACCCAGTACTACGACCGCACTCCCCTGGGCGCTGTCCCGGACGAGCGCGCGAAAGTCGTCCCCCACTGGGCGCGCCTGGTCGTCGTCGATCCGCTCACCCGCACCCCAGTCCCCCATGGTGAGCCGGGCCTTCTGCTCCACCTGGACCTGGCGAACGCGAGCTCGTGCCTGGCCGTCCTGTCCGACGACATCGGCTGGGCAGTCGGCCCCAACCCGACAGCCGGCACCACGAGTGCAACCTCCACGACCTCCACCACGGTTGCCGCGCCCGGTCACCACACCCTCGCCCACACCTCGGCAGGCCTCGGTACTGCGGACGTGGTCCTGCGCGGGCGGGCCGCCGGCGCCGAGGCCCGCGGATGCTCGCTCGCACTCGACGAGGTCCTCAGCGCCAACCACGCCCAGGCCACCGCGCCCACTGGCTCATGACTCTCGACGTCTCCTTCCTCCCGCAGCTCACGGAGGCGGAACGCAGCGCTCTCACGTGGACGACATTCACGCGGGGAGGCATCACGCTGGAGGCGCCGGAACCCTCTGCGGCGCTCGTCACCACGCTCACCGAGCGGCTCCGCGCTGCCCAGCGCACCCACCTGGCCGACCGTCCTGTCCTCGACATCGTCGACGCACTGGGGCGCGTCCAAGCGCTGTGGGCGGCCCCGGACTTCCCCCTGCGGCGCACCGCGGAGGACGTGCTCCCGCGCCTCGCCGGGTACGCGCCGCTGCATGTGCGCCGCACCCTGCGCGACTACCTCACGACGTTCCGCCGCGATCGGCTCCTGCGGTTCCTGGCGCAGGACTTCCCGGATCCGAGCGTCCTCGACGGGTTCCGCCCGTCCCCGGCCGGTGGCCGCCGCCGAGCTCGCGGCCCCGAGGTCCTCACGCAGATCTTCGCGGGCAACGTGCCCGGCCTGCCCGCCTGGGATCTGATCTGCGGGCTGCTCGTGAAGTCCGCGTCATTGGGCAAGCCCGCCTCTGGCGAGCCGCTGTTCGCCTCGCTCTTCGCCCGCTCTCTCGCCGAGGTCGACGCGAGCCTGGCCTCCTGCCTCGCCATCCTGCCGTGGCCCGGTGGAGACGAGGCGATCGAGACCGCCGCGTTCGCCGGATCGGACGCCGTCGTCGCGACGGGATCGGGGACCGCGCTCGCAGATCTGCGCGCCCGTGTGCCCCACGGTGTGCCGCTCATCGAGCACGGCGCAACGGTGAGCGTCGCAGTCCTCGCCGCCGAGGCCCTGCGCACCGACCGCTATCAGGAGACTGCCCGCAGGCTCGCCCGGGACGTCGCCCATTACGACCAGCAGGCCTGTCTCTCCCCACATGTCGCGTACATCGAGGCGACTCCATCGGACACCGGCGTCCCGATCGACGTGTTCGCCGCGGCGCTCGCGACGGAGCTCGCGGCAATCGAGCGCCGCAGTCCGCGCGCACCGCTGACTCTCGAGGAGGCCGCAACCTGGGCGAATGCGCGCGAGGAGACGGAGTTCGCCACCTGGGACGACGAGTCACGCTCCCTGCTGACTGCCGGCGGCGACTCCCCGTGGGCTGTCACGGTCGAGCCCCTCGATGCACCATTCCAAGCGTCCCCGCTGGGACGCTTCGTGCGCCTCATCCCCGTGACCGAGCCGTCGGCGATCGGTCACAGCCTGGCTGGGGTGACGCACATCGTGCAGTCGGCAGGCCTGGCCTGCGCACCGGCCAGGGCGGAGGAGTTCGCAGAACTGCTGGCGGCCTCGGGCGTGGACCGGGTGGCCGCGCTGGGACGGATGGGAGCGCCGGCAGCCGGCTGGCACCACGACGGGCGGCCGGGCCTGGGCAACCTGGTGACATGGACGGACCTCGAGCCGTCTGTCGATGCGGAGCTCGACTTCTACGACCCGGACGACCGTTCCGGCGAATGACGGCAGGACTGACGACAACGCTGCTTTCGGCCACCGCGGGCCTGACGAGGACCCACCTCGCATGACAGAGACGGGAGACAGAATGCTCGGAACCAGTAGGATGCTGGAGGGGCGGACGGCGCTCGTGACGGGCTCGGGCCGCGGGATCGGCGCGGCGATCGCGCGCGGGCTGGCGCAGCACGGCGCGGATGTGGCGATCAATTGCCTGCGCGACACGGAGTCCGCACAGCAGGTCGTCGCGGATGTCGAGACAGCCGGAGGTCGCGGGATCGTGATCACCGCAGACGTGACGGATTCGGCCGCGGCGGCTCGGCTGGTCG